>NZ_AYWR01000026.1:0-84244 GCF_000502935.1 Mesorhizobium sp. LNHC221B00
CCCGCGACGGATCCGCGGTGCCGTCGGTCGGCGAGAACACGCCGCCCTTCCAGGTCCGGCCCGTGGCGCGGCCCCGCTCGCTGGCCTCGGCGCTGTCGAGCATGTGCGTGGTGACGCCGGCCGTCCTAGCGAAGTCACGCCAACGCACCCAGCCAGCCAGTTCCGCATCGTCATTGCTGAGATAGAGCAAGCCGCACCGCCGAAAGCCGGTGTCTTCATCTGTCTCTGGGGCAAAGCGCTGCCACAGATCGAGGCTGCGCGTCGCCATGGGCAACTCGCGCGCGTCACGGTTCTGCTGGCGGCACCACCCCCAGTTCCTTGAGGACTGCTCGGCGCCGACGCGTCCCTTTTCGACAAGCACGACCTTCATGCCGCGCCTGGCCAGGTAATAGGCCGCGAAGATGCCGACGATGCCGCCGCCGATCACCACCGCGTCCGCGGTCCGTGGCAGTTCGCCGGATGTCTCGATTTGCTGCAGTGGTGCGCGCATGGTCTCTCTGCCTTGACGCGCCAATCTACCGTGTTGTGCAGGCAGCCGGTGCCGCAGTTGACGCTGAAGCAGAATTTTATTCCGGCAGCCTGGGCGAAATCGGGAGCCGCTGCGTTTCAAGCGCTGTCCGCTTGGATGGACAGGCCTACGGGCTGTGGTAGTGTCAATGCCTATGAGCAAGGCAGCATTTTGTGCTACGGCCTGCGTTCTGCGGAGACGACCGTGAAACTGGATCGGATCGATATCAAGATTCTGTACGAGTTGCAGAAGAACGGCCGCATCACGAATGTGGAACTGGCTGATCTGGTGCATCTGTCGCCAAGCCCATGCCTGATGCGGGTCAAGAAGCTCCAGTCGGAAGGGTACATCGAAGGCTATTCCGCGCAGGTCAATATCGGCAAGCTCGGCCAGACGCTGACCGTGTTCACCGAAATCACCTTGAAGAACCATCGCCAGGTGGACTTTGCCCGCTTTCTCGCCGTGGTGGAGAAGATCGACCAGGTCATCGAGTGCCACCTCGTGTCGGGCGGCTACGACTATTTGATGAAATTCGTGACCGCCGGCATCGCCGAGTACCAGACCATCATGGAACGGCTGACCGACATGGATATCGGCATCGACAAGTATTTCAGCTTCGTGGTGCTGAAGTCGCCCATCATCAAGGCGCACATGCCGCTGCCCAGCCTGTTTCCGAGGTAGTCAGCGATGGCCTTGCGCGCGCTGCGCTTGTCGCCTGCAGCCCGCTACAAGGTGTCCGGCCCCAATATCGGGTGCAGTGCCTTCAATTCGATTTGCATCTCGGCAATCATCCAGGCGCAGATGTCGGAGACGACAGGTCGTAGCGGCCTTGAGCGCGGGGCAATCAGCTGATGGATCCGGCCCGTCTTGATCTGCCTGTCCGAGGCCAGGACAAGGGTTCCCTGAAGCAATGCCCTTGAAACGTTGCTGAGCCAGCCGAGCGCTACGCCTTCCCCGTTCATCGCGGCTTGAAGCACGACCGCGTAGTCCGAGAATTCGAGCCACTTTGCCCTGCTGGTCTTGCGGTCCGCCACACTGCCCCAGGCGTCCAGCCATTGCTCCTTGGCGTCGGTCAGGTGAAGCAGGGCATGACCTTCCCCGGTTCCGGCATGGATCAGCCGACCGTGGGCCGACAAATAGGATGGGCTGCACACCGGAACGATGATCTCAGGCGAGAATGCCCAGTGGTGATAGTGGGGGTCGTCATCGGCCAGGATTCTCGTGGCCAGGTCAACATTCTCGGCGGGTCCTCGCAGAACGCCCGCGGTCAGTTCGAACCTCAGATCGACGTCAGGAAACCTGGTGTTGAAAGCCCCTAACCTGGGAACAAACCAATAGGTTGCCAGAGAACTCGAAAGGGAAAGGGTGACCACCGGCTTTGCAGCGCTGTTCTGCTTGATCCTGCGGATCACTTCCGCGATGCCGTCAAATCCCTCCCGCACGGCCGAATAGAGCACACGTCCGTCCGGGGTCGGGGTCAATCCCGTTGCGCCTCGTGTGAAAAGAGGCACACCAAAATCGGCCTCGAGTTGGGCAATGCTGCGGCTGATCGATGGTTGCGTGACGTTGAACTCGCGCGCCGCGGCCGTGAAACTACCGGACCGGACCGCAGCTTCGAAGACAAGCAGTCCGCGCGCGGAGGGAACGAGTTTTGCAAAACCAGCCATGCGCCCAGCGTATAGACACCCCAACAATTTGCAAGCTTTCTATGAGCTCGGAAATGGCGAACTATAACCCTGATGAATGGGTCGGAGCAGAACATGAAGACAGCGGCATCCCAAGCGGGCAGCACATCCAGCGATCCTCTGCTTCAGCCGTTTCGGCTCAAGGGTCTGACGCTGCGCAACCGTGTCGTCAGCACCAGCCATGCCTCGATGCTGGACGATGGCGGCCTGCCGCTCGAGCGCTATCAGCGCTACCATGAGGAGAAAGCGCGCGGCGGCCTGGCGATGACCATGGTGGGCGGCTCGGCCATGGCGTCGCCCGATTCGAGCTGGGGCGGCGGTCAGCTGGACCTTTCCACCGACCGTATCGTGCCTCATCTCCAATCGCTATCGCAGCGGGTGCATCGCCACGGCGCCGCCGTCATGTGCCAGGTCTCACACCTTGGCCGGCGTGCCACCGCCTATGCAGGAAACTGGTTGCCGCCGGTGGCGCCGTCACGCGTTCGCGAGACGAGAAACCGGAATTTTCCGAAGGAGATGGACGCCGCGGACGTCGACAGGATCATCAAGGATTACGCCAGTGCCGCAAGGCGCTGCCTGGACGGCGGTCTGGATGGCGTCGAAACCGTCACCGGCGGTCATCTGATCGGTCAATTCCTCTCGCTCAGAACCAACAGGCGCACGGATGGATTTGGCGGTTCGCTGGAAAACCGCGCCCGCTTCGGCCTGATGGTTCACGAGGCGATCCGCCGCGCGGTGGGCGACGATTTCGCCGTCGGCATCCGGTTCGTGATCGACGAGGCGGCCAAGGACGGATCCGATTTCGACGAATGCCTTGCCTTTGCCAGGCTGTTCGAACGGGAAGGTCATCTCGACTTCTTCAATTGCATCTTTGGCCGCATGGACACCGACCTGTCGCTGGCTGAGCAGAACATGCCCGGCATGTTTAGCCCGAGCGCTCCGTTTCTACCTCTGGTCGGGCAGTTCAAACGGGAAACCAGACTGCCCGTGATCCATGCCGCAGCGATCCGGGATGTAGCGACGGCGCGGCATGCCATCCGCGAAAACCTTGTCGACCTGGTCGGCATGACCCGGGCGCATATCGCCGACCCCGATATCGTCAACAAGGTGATGCGCGGCGAAGAAGAACGCATTCGCCCGTGTGTCGGGGCGTCCTACTGCCTGTACAAGAAGGTGCAGTGCATTCACAACCCGGCCAGCGGCCATGAAACGATCATCAGCCATACCATCGTGCGGGCCGAAAGGCCGAAACGGGTGGTCGTGGTCGGCGGTGGTCCGGGTGGGATGGAAGCGGCAAGGGTTGCTGCCGAGCGCGGCCACAGAGTGAGCCTGCTCGAAGCGGGGGCGCGACTTGGCGGGCAGGTGCTCGTCGCGGCCTCGGCGTCCGATCGCAAGGATCTCATAGGCATAGTCGACTGGCGCGTCGACGAACTCGCGCGCCTTGGCGTGGAAGTCCGTCTCAACACCTATGCGGACGCAGAGATCGTCCTCGCCGACCAACCGGATGCGGTCATCGTCGCCACAGGCGGCGTACCCGATATGGACCGACTGGAGGGTGCCGAACATTGCGACAGCGTCTGGGATGTCCTGACCGGGGTCGTGCCGACGAAGGACGACGTGCTTATCTACGATGAAACCGGACGCCAGGCCGCGATTTCCTGCGCCCTGCATCTTGCCGGTCCGGAGCGCGTGGTCTGCCTTGCCATAGCCGACGACACGCTGGCGATCGAAACGCCCTATCCCGACCGGGTGAGTTTTCGCAAACGCGCCGCGGAAAGCGGCATCCGCGTCGTCAGCGATGTGCGCCTGGTCAAGGCAGCGCGCCAAGGCAACGGCATCGCCGCCACGTTCCGGCATGAGCTCACCGGTGCCGAAACGGAAATGACCGCAGCCCAACTCATTGTCGAGCGCGGCACGGTGCCGATGGAGGATACCTATCAGGACTTGCGGGCGCGCTCAGCCAACAACGGCGTCACCGACATAGCCCTGATGACGGGCACGGAAACGAGGCGGGACAACGGTCCGCAAGCTGCCGGATCATTCGTCTTGCACCGCATTGGAGACGCGGTTGCCAGCCGGGACATCTACTCGTCGATCTATGAGGCCTACCGGCTCTGCTCGCAATTGTAGATGGGCCATGAAACTCGATCGAATTGACATCAAGATTCTCTACGAGCTGCAGAAGAACGGCCGCATCACAAATGTGGAGCTGGCGGAACGGGTCAATCTCTCCCCCAGCCCATGCCTGATGCGGGTGAAGAAGCTGCATGCTGAAGGCTATATCGTACGCTATTCGGCGCAGATCGACGTCGCAAAGCTGGGGCGGACGCTCACCGTTTTCACTGAATTTACGCTCAAGAACCATCGCCAGATCGACTTCGCGCGTTTCCTTGCCGCCATTGACAAGGTCGATGCGGCCGTCGAATGCCACCGCGTTTCCGCCCGCTACGACTATTTGACGAAATTTGTCGCCGCCGGCATCGGCGAGTACCAGGAGATCATGGAGCGGCTGAGCGACATGGATATCGGCATCGACAAGTATTTCAGCTTCGTGGTGCTGAAGTCACCCATCGTCAAGGCCCACATGCCGCTGCCCAGCCTGTTTCCGATGTAATCAGCGATGGCCGTATTGGCTGACGAGCTCGGGGTCGCGGACGAGGCCATCGAGCCAGGTGGGGTCGAGCTTCGGCACCGAGGAGAACAGGAGCTTGGAATAGGGGTGGGTCGGCGCCGTCAGCTTGTCGGGCGTGATCTGCTCCACCCGCTCGCCATTGTACATGACCATGATCTCGTCGCAGATCGCTTCGACGACCGAGAGGTCGTGGCTGATAAAAATGTAGGAAAGGCCCAACTCGCGCTGCAACTCCTTGAGCAATTCGATCACCGCGGCCGCCACCACCGTGTCGAGCGCCGAAGTGATTTCGTCGCAGATGATCAGCTTGGGGTCGGCCGCCAGGGCGCGCGCGAAGTTCACCCGCTGCTTCTGGCCGCCCGAGAGCTCCGACGGGCGACGGTAGCGCAGCGTCCTGGGCAGGCGAACCATGTCGAGCAGTTCGTCGACGCGCTTCGAGCGCGCCTGCCTGTCGAGCCCGTGATAGAAGGCCAGCGGCCGGGCAATGATGTCGTCCACGGGCTTGGCCGGATTGAGCGCAGTATCGGCATATTGGAACACGATCTGCATCTCACGCAGCTCGTCCTGGCTGCGTTCGCCTGCGGTGCGCTCCAGTTGCTTGCCGTCGAAGATGATGTCGCCGGCCGCTGCCGGATGGATGCCGGCGATGACGCGCGCGAGCGTCGATTTTCCGCAGCCGGATTCGCCGATGATGCCGAGATTGCGCCCCTTCTCGACGACCAGACTGACGGAATTGACAGCGCGGATAAGCGGCAGTCCGTCAGTCCGCACCGCACCATAGCCGGCAGTCACATTGTCGATACGCAGCAGCTGTTTCGTCCCGGCATCCGCGTCCGCATGTGCTTGCCGCGGCTTCGGCTCGAAGGCGGCCAGCAGTTCGCGCGTATAGGGGTGCTGGGCAGCCGAAAGAATCTGAGCCGTGGTGCCGGTCTCCTGCACTTCGCCGCCCTTCAGCACGACGATGTGGTCGGCGATCTGGGCGACGACAGCGAGGTCGTGGGAGACGTAGACCCCCGCTATTCCGCCCGCCCGCATGACCGACTTGAATGCCTTCAGCACGTCGATCTGCGTCGTCACGTCGAGTGCCGTCGTCGGCTCGTCGAAGATCATCAGCTTGGGATCGCCGATGAGCGCCATGGCCGCCGAAAGCCGCTGCAATTGCCCACCCGAAACCTGGTGCGGGTAGCGCGCGCCGATCCCTTCCGGATCTGGCAGCGACAAGGCCCGGAATAGCTCAACCGCGCGCTTTCGCGCCTGCTCGGGGGACATCAGCCCGTGGATGCGCGTAACCTCGATCACCTGCTCCATGATGGTAGACGAGGGATTGAAGGAGGCGGCAGCACTTTGCGGTACATAGGCAATGTCGGTGCCGCGCATCTTTGCGCGCTGCTTTTCGGAAAGTGCCGCCATGTTCTTGCCGTTGACATTGATCTGGCCTCCGGCGATCCGGCAGCCAGGCCGCGCATGGCCCATCAGCGAGAGCGCGATCGTCGTCTTGCCGGAACCGCTCTCGCCGATCAGAGCGACGATCTCGCCGTCGGCGATGTCGAGGCTGACGCCCTTGATGATTTCGACGACACGACCCGAGTCCGTCGTCGCCTCGATCTTCAGGTTCCTGACTTCGACGAGATTGCTCATGCGTCCCTGTCCCTGATCTTCTGCGGCAGGTTGTCGATCAGCAGGTTGACGCTGATGGTGAGGCTGGCGATCGCCAGCGAGGGAACGATGACGGCGGGCGCGGCGAAGGGCAGGCCGCCGATGTTCTCGCGCACCAGCGCGCCCCAGTCGGCGAGCGGCGGCTGCAGGCCGAGCCCGAGGAAGGACAGGCCGGAGAGCAAGAGCACGATGAAGACGAAGCGCAGGCCGAAATCGGCCAGCACCGGGCGGATGATGTTGGGCAGGATCTCGGATCCGATGAGATAGGCGGTGCTTTCGCCACGGACGCGAGCGACGGTCATGAAGTCCATGCTGTTGATGTTGACGGCGAGCGCCCGCGCGAAGCGGTAGGCGCCGGGGATATAGATGACGGCGAGCGTCATGATCAGCGCCGGGATCGACGAGCCGACCGCGGCGACGACGACAAGGCCGAACAGCTTGCTGGGGATGGAGTTCATGGCATCGAGGAAGCGGCTAAGGCAGGTGTCGAGCCAGCCGCCGGTGACGGCCGCGATCATTCCCAGCACCACGCCGCAGAAGCAGGCGATGGCCACGGCGGCGAGCGATATGCCGACGGTGTAACGCGCCCCCATCAGCACCCGGGAGAGCATGTCGCGGCCCAGATAGTCCGAGCCGAGCCATAGGCCCTGACGCATCGGGCCGAAATAATCGTCGTCGACGATGTCGCCGATCGAATGGGGAGTGATATAGGGCGCGAAGATGGCGATCAGCGTCCACGCCAGGATGACCAGCGCGGCCACCACGCCCACGAGATTGTAGCTGCGGCCCAGGAAGGACCGTCGCGAAGCTGCCACGCGCGCCATCGTCACCTGAGCCTCGGGTTGGACATGATGGCGATGATGTCGGCGACGGTGATGAGCAAGAGGTAGCCGAGGCAGAAGATCATCGCGCAGCTCTGGATCAGCGGCAGGTCGCGGGTCGCGACCGCATCGACCATCAGCTTGGCGATGCCGGGATAGTTGAAGATCGTCTCCACGATGATGACGCCGCCGACAAGATAGGACAGCGACAGCGCAACCGCGTTGACGATCGGCCCGAGCGCATTGGGAAGCGCGTGCTTGAGCACCATGCGGCCGCGTGAGGCGCCTTTGAGAAGCGCCATCTCGACATAAGGCGCGGACAGTGTCTCGATCACCGCGGCGCGGGTCATGCGGATCATCTGGGCGGAGATGACGAAGGTCAGCGTGATCACCGGCATTGCATAAATGCGTACGAGGTCGGTCAGCGTATGCGCCTCATTGACCGAGGACAGCGCCGGCAGCCATTTGAGATAGACGGCGAAAAGCAGGACCGCCAGCGTCGCGACCATGAACTCCGGCACCGAGATGACGCCGATCGAAAGTATGGTGACGGTGCGATCGTAGAGGGAGCCGCGCAGCATGGCGGCGGTGATGCCCAGCGTCAGGGCCAGCGGCACCGAGAGCAGCGTGGTGATGCCGGCGAGCTCCATGGTGTTGACGAAGCGCCCGCCGATCAGCGCCGCGACCGGCATCTCGTTGGCATAGGAAGTGCCGAGATCGCCGTGGAGCAGGCCGAGAAGCCAGCGCAGGAAGCGCAGGATTGCCGGATCGTTGAGATGCATGGCCTCGCGCAGGCCGGCGACCGCTTCGGGTGTCGCCGCCTGGCCGAGCAGGATCGACGCGGTGTCGCCGGGCAGCATGCTGGTGGCGAAAAAAACGGCGAACAGGACTATCAGAAGCGTGATCACCGCGATTGCCAGCCGCTTTAACACGAGGTTTAGAACCCCAGACGTCATGGAAGCGCTCCTGCGGTTGCGTTCGGCCAAGCGATGTTGCGCAATAAGGTGCCAGGGACCGGCTGTCCGGTCCCTGGCAGGCGCCTCTCAGGCTTCGAGCCAGAGATATTCCGCCATTGCGTAGCCCATCATGCCACCGAGCGGGTTCGCCTCCAAACCCTTCACCTTGCTGGAGAGGGCATCGACGTTGGAAATGTAGGCCGGGATGATGGTGCCGGCCTCCTCGGAGACCATGGTCTGCATGTGGCCGTAGATTTCCTTGCGCTTGGCCTGGTCGAGCGAGCCACGCGCCTCGATCATCAGCTTGTCGAACTTCTCCGACTTGTACTGGCTTTCGTTCCAGGGTGCGTTGGAGGCGTAGAGCAGCGAGAACAGGATGTCCGGCGTCGGGCGTGGGTTGATGTTGCCGAAATGGACCGGCGCCTTGAGCCAGTAATTGTCCCAGTAGCCGTCGGACGGGACGCGCTGGACGTCGAGCTTCATGCCGATATCCGCGCCGGCGGCCTGGATGATCACCGCCATGTCGATCGACGAGGTCGCTGCGTCGGAGGCGATCACGGGGATGGACTGGCCAAGCAAGCCCGACTTCTGGAAGTGGAACTTGGCCTTGTCGGGGTCGAAGGCCTTCGGCTTGAGGTCGGCATTGTGGAAGATGTTCGCCGGCGAGACGGGCTGGTCGTTGCCGACTTCGCCGAGGCCGCGCAATGCCGATTTGACGATCTGCTCGCGGTTGACGAGGTATTTCATGCCGGCCACGAAGTCGGCCTTGTTGCCCGGATCCATGTCGAGCCGGATGTTGAGGTCGGTGTAGTTGCCCGAGGTGGTTTTCGACAGTTCGAAGCCTTGCTGCCCGCCGATGAGCTTCATCGCGCGCGGATTGATGGAGGCGGCGAAATTGATGTCACCGGACAGCAGGGCGTTCACGCGGGCGCTGTCATCGCTGATGGCGATGAATTCGAAAGAGTCGAGATAGGGCTGGCCCGACTTCCAGTAGTTCTTGTTCTTGGTGACGACCGACCGCACGCCCGGTTCGAACGTTTGCAGCACGAAGGCGCCGGTGCCGTTGCCCTTGGAGAAGTCGGTGGTGCCATCGGCGACGATCATGAAGTGATGCAGCGCCAGGATGGTCGGGAGGTCGGCATTCGGATCGGCCAGCGTGATTTCCACGGTCGACTTGTCGACCGCCTTGAAGCCCGTCATCTGCGCGGCGATCTTGGCGACTTTGGAACCGACCGCCGGATCGAGATGGCGCTTCATCGAGAAGACGACGTCGTCGGCGGTGAGGGCCTTGCCGTCGTGGAAGGTGACGCCCTTGCGCAGCTTCACCGTCCAGGTCTTGGCGTCCTTGCTGTCGAAGCTTTCGGCCAGCTCCATCTGCGTGACGCCATCCTTGTCGAGGAAAGTCAGGCGATTGTAGAGCGAACAGCAGCGGACATAGTCGGTCGACAGCGACGCCTTTGCCGGATCGAGCGTGTCGGCGGTCGAGGACGACCAGCCAGCGGCCTTGAAACTGCCGCCGGAAACCGGCGTGGCGGCGACGGCATTGGTGGCGCGGCCAAGCACCATGCTGCCCGCGGCAATCGCAGCGCCGCCGGCCAACAGCATCTTGAGGAGTTCGCGGCGGCTCGCGCCCCGCCGAATGGCATTTTCGACCATGGCATCGTCTGCGCTGGTCCAGTTCGTGATCTTGTCGGTCATATCATTCCCCTTTCGTTTGTTTTCCGGCTTGCTCGTCTTGCTGCGACTTTCCGGGCTTGGGCTCAGGTTCGTTGCTTCAGGCTTTCCCGCACAGCGGCGGCAAGGGCCGCCATTGACGTGAAGTGGTAGTCCGGCGTGGTGAAACGCTCGGGCTCGATCGTGCCGCCATAGCCCTTCTGGGCATGCCGGCGCTCGATCCAGCAGTTGGTCATGCCAAGCGCCCGGGATATGCCGATATCGTGATACTGGCTTTGCGCGACGTGCAGGATGTCGTCCTTGCTCTCGCCCCTTGAGGCGACGAAATCGAAGACCTTCTGGAAAAAGGCCGGGTCTGGTTTTTCCGTGCCTGTATCGTCGGCAGTGAAGGTGGCGAAAAAGGGCGATCCGAGTTGCTTCTCGAAATGATCGAGCGCCCAGCGCCGGGCATTGGTCATGGCAATCAGCCTGTGCGATTTTGCAAGCTTCGCCAATGCAGCCGCGCTGTCGGGGAAGCCTTGCCAGACGCTGGCGGAGTCCCGCAGGCGCATGCCGTATCTCTCCTCGGCCGGCAGGCCGAGCCGTGGTGCGATGACCCTGTAGACACGCACGAGATCGTCCGGGAACTGGCTCGCATCGGGCATGTAGCGGGCTTGCCGGTAAAGGCTCAGCGCTTCCTCGCCGTCGAGCGAAACGCCGGCCTCGGCGGCAATCCCGGCCAGGCAGGTCGTGATGCCGCCTTCGAAGTCGATCAGCGTGCCTACCACATCGAAGGTCATGTATTTGAATTCGCTAAAGCCCCTGGCCAAGACTGGGTCTCCTCTGCGCGCGGCCGAATTGCATGTGTTGAACAGAACAAAATTCCGTGCTGTCCGGGGCGTAGGCCTTTTTCGAAGGCCCGGAAATCCGGGCTTTCTGGCCTTGTCTTATCAACAGTCTGGCACTTCCCCCACGCTGGATTCGCCGAAAAGACGTGAGGGGGCGGCACAAAATTGCGAAATCGTCTGCCCCGGCGCTATTTCGAAACACAGGGTATTCGTCTGCCGTCATGCCATTGCCTGGCGGACATCGGGATCGTCCAGTGTCTGGTCGAGCGTCCGGCGCGTGAGCTCGATGATCGCATCTATGTCGGCGTCGGTGCAGCAGAGCGGTGGTGCATAGCCGATAACCCCATGCGCAAAGGCACGGATGATCAGGCCGTTGTCCCACGCCCTGTCGAAGACGCGCCGCGCCGGCATGGCCGACGCCGGAAGCGGGGTCTTCTTCTGTTTGTCGACCACCAGTTCGATCGCGGCAAGCATGCCGCGGCCGCGCACGTCGCCAACGAGCGGGTGGTCCCTCAGGCCCTCCAAGCCCGCCATCAGGCGAGCGCCGGCCTTGGTGCCGTTCTCCAGCAGGCCGTTTTCGTAGAGCTTCAACACTTCCAGCGCGACGGCGGCGCTGACGGGATGGGCGGAATAGGTGTAGCCGTGACCAACGGCCGAACTGCCCGCCCCGTCGGCGATGACGTCGTAGACATGATCGGCCATGAATACGGCGCCCATGGGAACATAGCCCGAAGTCAGCCCCTTCGCGGTCGTCATGAAATCGGGAACGATGTCCTCATCGGTGCAGGCGAACAAGGGTCCGGTGCGGCCGAAGCCGGTGATCACCTCGTCGGCGATGAACAGGATGCCGTACTCCCGGCAGAGCTCGCGCATCGCCTTGATCCAGCCTTTCGGCGGCACGATCACGCCGCCCGAACCTTGGATCGGCTCGGCATAAAAGGCAGCGACTCGCTCCGGTCCGATCTCCTCGACCTTGGCCTTGAGCGCGGCGCGCGATGCGGCGATGATCGCGTTGCCGTCCTCGCCCACCGGGTTGCGGTAGGGACAGGGGGAGGGGATCTTGTGCTGCCATTCAAAGGGAACGCCAAAACCGGCGTGAAAGGCGGGCAACGCGGTCAGGCCCGCGCCGACCACCGATGACCCGTGATAGCCCTGCTCGATGGAAATGAACTGGTCGCGTTGCGGCTCGCCTTTGGCATTCCAGTAGTAGCGGACGAAACGGATCGTGCTGTCGACCGCGTCCGACCCGCCGAGCGTGAAATAGACGTGATTGAGATCCCCGGGCGCGCGCTCAGCCAGCTCCGAGGCGAGGCGGATGGCCGGCTCCGAGCCGAGGTCGAAATAGGCAGTGGCGTAGGGGAGTTCGCGCATCTGCCGGGCCGCCGCCTCGACGATGCTGTCATGACCGTAGCCGGCATTGACGCACCACAGCCCCGCAAATCCGTCAACGAGTTGCCGGCCTGACGCATCGGTCACGGTCGCCCCCCTCGCCGATTTCAAGACGCGCACGCCGAGCGCCTCATGGCCGCGGTATGATGAGACCGGATGGATGAGGTGGGCGCGATCGAGTTCGATCAGGGAATTCGCGAGCATTGTTGTCCTCCTAGCCGAGCGCCTGGTTGGCGAGGGCGTAAACTTTTGGCCTGGTCTGTTCCGCGACGCTCTTGGGCGGACGGTCCATTGCCACGCCTCCGCCGACATGGGTGAGGCCGATTTCCTCGAGCCAACCGGCAATGCCGGTCGCGCTGTCGGTATCCACGCGCAGAAAGGCGCCGGGGCGGTTCGCGGCGAAGAAGCTAATCAGGGCCTTCGCGGTGTCAGCGCTTTCCGCGATGACCGGTCCGATCACCTCACCGCGTCCGAACGGGCGGATTGCGGCATAGGCTTCAATCACGCCGTGGCGGCGGATGATTGCGAATTGGCCGCGCTCGGCCAGCGCATCGATCAGGGCTTGCCGGTCGGCGCCATAGGCGTTGCGGTCCAGCGCCTTGATGTCCGGCAGCTCGTCCATGCTTGCGGCTTCCACTCCATCCGGCACGCCGAGCGCTGCAACCGTACCTTGATGCTGCCGGATCGTGCCGGAGGGCACAAAGCCCAGTTTCTGGTAGAGAGGCATGCCGTCATTCGTCGCGACGAGCCGCAGCGGACGGTCGCCGGCAAGGGCGATGGCCTGATCCATGAGCCGGCGCCCGAGCCCCTTGCCACGCACGTTCCTGTCGACGATCACCATGTTGATCATGGCGCAGTCCGCGCCATAGGGTGTCACCAGGATGGTTCCGGTGACACGGCCCTGGTCGTCGAGCGCGACCGCGCCGCTTGAGAGCTGCAGCGCCATCTGCCAGTCCTGCGGGCGATGCGGCCAATTCTCCTGGCGAGAAAGCGCCACGGCTCCCTCGATATGGTCCGGCCCGAAGTCCTGAATCTCGATCTCGCCCTGCTGCATGAGGCATCCTTCCGTCTGCCCTCAAGTCTCGACCATTGTCGCGTCGCAAATCGTCTGAAGGCTTCGGCCTTGGCGGTATCTTTCGCCGTAGCGCAAGCGGTGCGCCGCATCTTGTGCTGGCGCCCGCCACGGCGGAGGCGCTCCACGTCACGCGCGGCGCCGCGTTCGACACACCAGATGCTACAGCGTGCCAAACCGGATGGCGGATACGGAACTTTCTGCTTTCGGGAGGGCGATTTCGGTCAGGTGGGTCGCCACCACCCGTCCTATGATGAAATGCTTCCCAACGCGAATGTGCTTCCACTGGAGATCGACGGACATGGCTTCTTTCAGGCCCAAATATATCACCTTCGACTGCTACGGCACGTTGACCAATTTCCAGATGGCGGAAGCGGCGCGAGACCTTTACGGCAGCCGGCTCGACGAACCGCGTATGCAGGAGTTCATCAAGAACTTCGCCGCCTATCGGCTCGACGAGATCATGGGTGACTGGAAGCCTTATGCCGACGTTGTCCACAACGCGCTCGAGCGGGCCTGCAAGCGCAATGGTGTTGCCTTCAGCCCTGACGACGCCAGGATGGTCTATGAGCGTGTCCCGACCTGGGGGCCCCATGCAGATGTCCCAGCCGGCCTGGCTAAGGTCGCCAAGGAAATTCCGCTGGTCATCCTGTCCAACGCCATGAACGCGCAGATCCTGTCCAATGTCGAGAAGCTCGGCGCACCGTTCCATGCCGTCTACACGGCCGAGCAGGCGCAGGCTTACAAGCCACGTTTCAAGGCCTTCGAATACATGCTCGACATGCTGGGCTGCGGCCCGGAAGATATTCTTCACTGCTCGTCCTCGTTCCGCTACGACCTGATGTCGGCACATGATCTCGGCATCACGAACAAGGTCTGGGTCAATCGCGGCCACGAACCGGCAAACCCTTACTATGGCTATGTCGAGATATCAGACATTTCGGGTCTCCCGGGAGTGATCGGGCTTTGAAACAGGCGGATCGTCGATGAAACTGATCTCCTACTGGCACGATACCGCCCCTGTCTTTTCCGGCGGAGCGCAAGGCCCGGTCGAGGGGCACTATGATGCCGTCATCGTCGGTGGCGGCTTCACCGGTCTCGCCGCGGCGCGCCAACTGGCGAAAGCCGGCGCGAAGGTGGCGGTGCTGGAGGCGCAGCGCGTGGGCTGGGGCGCATCCGGCCGCAATGGCGGGCACCTGAACAACGGCCTCGCTCACAGCTACCTCTCTGCCAAGGCGGAACTCGGCAAGGAACGCGCGATCGCGCTCTACCGCGCGCTCGACGACTCCGTCGACACCATTGAGGCGCTGGTTGCCGACGAGGGCATCGACTGCAATTTCCGCCGCGCCGGCAAGCTGAAGCTCGCCTCCAAGCCGCAGCATTTCGAAGCGATCGCCCGCAATTTCGAAGCCCTCCATGCGGAAGTGGATCCGGATACGGCGCTGCTGTCGGCGGCCGACCTCAAATCCGAGATCAGCTCGCCCTTCCACGGCGCGATGCTGTCGAAGAAGAGCGCCATGATGCATATGGGCCGCTATGTGGCAGGCCTTGCGACAGCCGCGGCCCGCCACGGCGCGATCATCCACGAGAATGCGGCGGTGACCGACCGCAAGCAGGTCGGTGGCAGGCATGAGCTGACGACCTCCCGCGGCCGCATCAGCGCCGAAAATGTGCTGGTAGCGACAGGCGCCTATACCACGCCGAATTTCGGCTATTTTCGCCGCAGGATCATCTCCGTCGGCAGCTTCATCATCGCCACGCGGCCGTTGAGCGACGCCGAGATCACTGCCACCATGCCCGGCAACCGGACATGCGTCACCTCGTTGAATATCGGCAACTACTTCCGGCTTTCACCGGACAAGCGCCTGATCTTCGGCGGTCGCGCGCGCTTCTCGGCGACTTCGGACCAGCGCTCGGATTCGAAGAGCGGACAGATATTGCAGGCGGGCCTAGCGGCGATCTTCCCGCAGCTCGCCAAGGTCGAGATCGACTATTGCTGGGGTGGGCTGGTCGACATGACCAAGGACCGCTTTCCGCGGGCCGGCTATCATGACGGGGTCTGGTACGCGATGGGCTATTCCGGCCACGGCGCGCAGCTTTCCACCCATCTCGGCATGGTCCTGGCCGATGCCATGCTCGGCCGCGAGGACCGCAATCCGCTGAAGGGGCTCGAATGGCCTGCCATTCCCGGTTATTCCGGCAAGCCCTGGTTCCTGCCGATGGTCGGCCTCTATTACAAGGGGCTCGACCGGATCCAGTGAGCTTCGATGTGGTCCGCTTTGGGCTCTCAGCCAAATTGCCTCAGCTGAGCCCGCCCATGTGGAAGCTCTTCATCTCGAGATATTCCTCGATGCCGACCTGCGCCCCCTCACGGCCGAGGCCGGACTGCTTGACGCCGCCGAAGGGCGCGACTTCCATCGAGACCGAGCCGGTGTTGAGCCCCACCATGCCGAACTCCAGCGCCTCGCCGACGCGCCAGGCGCGTTTCAAATTCTCGGTGTAGAAGTAGGAAGCAAGCCCATAGGGCGTACCGTTGGCGAGCGTGATCGCCTCCTCTTCCGTCTCGAACCGGAAAAGCGGCGCGACCGGGCCGAACGTTTCCTCGGCGGCGAGCTGCATGTCTTTTGTGGCACCAGTCAGCACCAGCGGCGCGACATACTGGGGACCGTCGGGCAATGCCGGCCTCGTTGTGATGATCGAAGCACCCTTGGCGAGCGCGTCCTCGACATGGCGGTTGATCTTCTCGACCGCCGCCATGTTGATCATCGGCCCGATGGCGACACCGGCTTGAGTGCCCGGTCCGACCGTCATGGTGTTGACGCGAGCGGAAAGCTTGGCGGCGAAGGCTTCGTAGACACCGGCCTGGACGAGGATGCGGTTGGCGCAGACGCAGGTCTGTCCGCCATTGCGGAATTTCGAGACAAGCGCGCCCTCGACGGCGAGATCGAGATCGGCGTCGTCGAAGACGATGAGGGGCGCGTTGCCGCCGAGTTCGAGGCTGAGCCGTTTGACAGTATCGGCCGCGCCGCGCATCAGCAGCGAACCGACCCGAGTCGAGCCGGTGAAGGAGATCTTGCGAACAGTCTCGTTGGCCATGATCTCGTTGCCGATCTCGGCCGGCATGCCGGTGACGATGTTGATGACGCCGGCGGGGATGCCCGCGCGTTCGGCAAGCACGCCGAGCGCCAGCGCCGAATAGGGCGTGAACTCGGATGGCTTGATCACAACCGTGCAGCCGGCGGCCAGCGCCGGCGCGACCTTGCGGGTGATCATCGCGTTGGGGAAGTTCCACGGCGTGATGATGCCGCACACACCGACCGGCTCCTTGAGCACGATGATACGCCGGTCCGGCGTCGGCGAGGGGATGGTGTGGCCGTTGATGCGGCGTGCCTCCTCGGCAAACCATTTGACGAAGGAAGCCCCGTAGCGGATCTCGCCTTTGGCCTCGTCCAGCGGCTTGCCCTGTTCCGTCGTCAGGATCAGCGCGAGATCGTCCAGATGCGCCAGCATCAGGCCATGCCAGGCCTCCAGGAGGCCAGCGCGCTCGGCGTTGGTCTTCTTCTTCCAGCCAGCATAAGCGGACGCCGCGGCCTCGATGGCCGCCCGGGTCTCCGGACCGGCCATGTCGGGCACCGTGCCGATCGCGCACAGAGCAGCCGGATCGACAACATCGACCGTCTTGCCGGAGCGGGCAGCGACCCATTTGCCGTCGATCAGGCCGGCTTCGCGGAAGAGACTTTTGTCTTTGAGGTTTTTCATCGAAAACGACCTTGCAATCAGGAGAGCGCTGCGACGACGGCGGCCGTGATGGCCTGCGTTCTGTCTTTGCCCGGAATGGTTCCAATGCCGCGCGCGGTTGTCGCTTCGACCGCTTGCATGACCCGCCCGGCTGCGACCGCTTCGCCGAGATGGTCGAGCATCATGGCGCCGGACCATATAGTGGCGATGGGATTAGCGATGCCCAGATGCGCGATGTCGGGCGCGGAACCGTGCACAGGCTCGAACATGGATTGTGCCGAGCGGTCGGGATTGATGTTGGCCGAGGCGGCGTAGCCGAGCCCACCCTGGATCGCTGCGCCTATGTCAGTCAGGATATCGCCGAACAGATTGGAGGCGACGACCACGTCGAGGCTCTCCGGCGCCATGATCATGCGCGCGGCGAGCGCGTCGACGTGATAGCTGGTGACATCGACGTCCGGATAATCCGCAGCCAGCTTTCGCGCGATCTCGTCCCAGAACACCATCGAGTATTTCTGCGCGTTGGACTTGGTGACGGAGGCCAGCTTGCCGCGCCGTTTCCGCGCCTGCTCGAAGCCGAAGCGCAGGATGCGCTCGACGCCGGCGCGGGTGAAGATCGAGGTTTCCACCGCGACCTCGTCCAGAGTGCCTTGATGCACGCGGCCGCCGGCGCCCGAATATTCGCCCTCGGTGTTCTCGCGGATGCACAGGATGTCGAAGCTCTCGGCACGTAGTGGGCCGTTGACGCCCGGCAGCAGGCGGTGCGGCCTTATGTTGGCGTATTGCACGAATGCCTTGCGGATCGGCAGCAGCAGGCCGTGCAACGAAACGGAATCCGGTACCTCCGCTGGCCAGCCGACGGCGCCCAGAAGAATGGCGTCGAAGCCGCGCAAGGTCTCGATGCCGTCTTCGGGCATCATGCGGCCGGTATCCTTGTAGAATTTGCAGGACCAAGGGAACTGGGTTCCCGTCAAGGCAAAGCCCGCGTGTTTGGCTGCGGTCTCCAGCACCGTCCAGGCGGCGGCGGTCACATCGCGGCCGATGCCGTCGCCGGGGATCAAAGCGATCGAGTAGGGCTTCATCGGCATCTTCTCTAGAGGCTGATCAGGACGCTCTTGGTCCTGCGGTTGGCGAGATAAGCCTCGCGGCCGAGATCCTTGCCGATGCCGGAGCGCTTGTAGCCGCCGGTCGGCAGGATATGGTCGCGCGAGCGGCTGTAGCGGTTGATCCAGACGGTGCCCGCTTCGAGCTTGCGTGCCAGGCGGATCGTGCGGGACAGGTCGGCGGTGAACAGGCCGGAAGCCAGCCCGTAGGTTGGATGGCTGGACAGCGCCAGCGCCTCTTCCTCCGTCTCGAAGGTCTGGATGGTGAGGACCGGGCCGAAGATTTCCTCGACGATCGCCGGATTGGCCTGGTCGACATCACAGATCAGCGTCGGCTGGTAGAAATAGCCGGGGCTGTCCATGACGCCGCCACCGGTCAGGCATTCGCCGCCGGCCTCGATCGCGGCCCGCACGATGCTGTCGACACGGGCCCGCTGCCGTTCCGAGATAACAGGCGAATACTGCGTCGCCTCGTCCCAAGTCGGGCCGGGCCGCACCGCCTTCATCCTTTCCAGGATGGCAGCCGTCAACCTGTCGGCCACGCTCCTCTCGACGATCAGGCGCGTGCCGGCGACGCAGGCCTGACCGGCATTGAAGGTGACGCTGCCGGCGATGGCCGTCGCGGCCTTCTCCATATCGGCATCGGCAAAGACGATCTGCGGGCTCTTGCCGCCGAGTTCCAGCGTCATCGGCTTGACGCCGGCGCGGGCGACGTTCTCCANAAAGACGATCTGCGGGCTCTTGCCGCCGAGTTCCAGCGTCATCGGCTTGACGCCGGCGCGGGCGACGTTCTCCATGATCGCTGAGCCGGCGCGGGTCGAGCCGGTGAACGAGACCTTGGCGATTTCGGGATGGCCGGTCAGCGTCGTGCCGGTCGTCAGGCCGTCTCCCAGCACGACGTTTATGAGCCCTGCCGGCAGGCCCGCCCTCACGGCGAGTTGCGCCATGTAGACTGCCGAGAACGGTGTCATTTCCGATGGCTTCAGCACCACCGCATTGCCCGCGGCCAGAGCCGGCCCAAGCTTCCATCCGGCCATCGAGATCGGGAAATTCCAGGGCGTGATCGCACCGACCACGCCATAGGGCTCGCTCATGATCATGCCGAGAGTGGCGTCGTCGGTCGGCACGAGCTCGCTGCCTTCCTTGTCGGCGAACTCGGCAAAGAAGCGGATCTGCTCGGCGGTGATGGCGATATCGCCGGCAACGAGCTGGCCGACGGGCCGGGTGGAGCACAGCGCCTCGATCCTGGCCAGCGTTTCGGCCTCCGCCTCGATCAGGTCGGCCCAGGCCTGGAGCGCCTTCGTCCGTTCGCGCGGCCGAACGCCGCCCCAGTTGCTGGCCTTCAGCGCCGCCTTGGCGCTTTCCACCGCACGATTGACCATATCGACGCCGGCCACGGGGCAGCCGGCATATGCCTTGCCATCCGACGGACGGCGCATCTCGATGGCACTCTCGGCCGCGATCATCTCCCCGCCAATGAAATGACCGACGGGAAGCGAGACGGTATCCGGATCGAAGCTCAAGCCCATGGTACCCACTCTGGAATATTCTGCAGAAGCCTAGCGCGGGCTCTGGCGCAGCATGCGCCGTTCGACGATCGGTCGCGGATGATTGTTGTGTGCCGGCGATGACAGACGGCAAAATCTGTTGCGGAGGCCGGCGCCTCCGCCCTCCCGTTACCCTACGGTCACGTAGATCTTGCGTACCGTCTCAATGGTCTTCCAAACCCCGGTGAAGCCAGGTTTCATCACGAAGCTGTCGCCGGCGCGATAGGTCACCGGCTTGCCGCCGTCGGGCGTGATTTCGATCAAGCCGGAGAGGATGTGGCAGAACTCGAAAGTCTCGCCTTTGATCGAGCGCGTTTCGCCGGGCGTCGCCTCCCAGACGCCGGTATGGACGAGGTCGCCCTTGGCAACATCCTGCGCCCAGGTTTTGAAGCCAGGGTTGCCGGAAATCAGCCGCTCGGGCAGCGCCGCGGATTCGCGCGGCTGGAAGACAGGCCTAGTATCGACAGTCTTGAGCAGGGACAAGAGATGGTCTTTCATGTTGGAGGATCTTGGCTTGATGTGTCGTTGTCCCAGAACCGCTGCACACTTCCGGGCGACATGCACTTAGTAGCCGCGCGACCGGTCGACGAGCCCGATGGGATCAAGACCGGCGCGGTAACGCCTGATGTTTTCGACAACCGCCTTTGCTGCGCTGGCGGGCTGGGTGACGCTGGCGACATGCGGGGTCAGGATGACCTTCGGATGCGACCAGAACGGATGGCCTGCCGGCAGCGGTTCGGGATCGGTGACGTCGATCATCGCCGCCGAAAGGTGGCCGCTGTCGAGCGCGGTGACGAGGGCTTCGTCGTCGAGCTGCGGCCCCCGGCCGGTGTGGACGAGTGCCGCCCCTTCAGGCAGTTGCGCAAACAGGCCGGCATCGAGCAAACCGCGCGTCTCCTTGGTCAGCGGCAGCAGGCAGATCAATATGTCGCTGACGGCGAGCATCTCGCTCAGCCCGGGTTCGCCATGGTGGCAGGTCACGCCCTCGATCCGCCGGGGCGAGCGGCTCCATCCGGCGAGCGGAAAGCCGAAGGGCTTCAGGCGGTCGAGGACGGCTTGGCCAAGCTGTCCGAGGCCGAGCACGCCTATCCGGCGCGCCCCGGCCTGGAGCTGGGCGATGTCAGCCCATTCGCCGGCGCGCTGCTGCGCGAGATATCCAGGCAGGTTGCGGTGGAGCGCGAGTATGGCCAGCGTCACATATTCCTGCATCATGCGCACGATGCCTTCCTCGATCATGCGCACGACCTTCACGTTTGCAGGTACCGCATCCAGGCGAAATTGGTCGACGCCGGCGCCGATGGAAAACAGGATTTCCAAGTTCGTATAAAGAACGAGGTTGTCCGGCACGGTCCAGCTGATCAGATAACGCACGGCGTCGGGATCGACCGTCGCGGCATCCATCGTGATGGGAACATCCGGCAGTTCTGTCGCGAATACCTCGCAGAAGATCGCGCCGCGGCGTGCATCGGAATTGAACAGGAATGTCATTCCGTTCCTCTCATGCCGCGCAGCGGACGCCCAGAGCCTCGATCACTCGCTGACAGGCGGTGAGTTCGCTGGCAAGGATGTATTCGTTGGGTTTGTGGGCGCGGTCTATGTCGCCGGGTCCACAAATGATCGCATCGAGCCCGGCGGCCTGGTAAAGCCCGGCCTCCGTGCCGTAGCTGACGGCGGCGAGCGGCGCATCGCCGGTCAGTTCGCCCAGCAGTGCCGCAAGCGCCGTATCCTGAGGCAGCGACAGCGCCGGATAAGCGCTCATCGGCCTCCACTCGATACGAAAGCCGTCGGCCGCGAGGGCCTCTGCCCGCGCCTTGACCGGCGCGAGCAGGCTTGCCGGGTCGACACCAGGTATGGCGCGTGCCTCCAGGTCCAAAGTGCAGGCGCCGGGGATGATGTTGACCTGATGTCCGCCTGCCACGACGCCCGCCTGCAGCGAGGAGTAGGGCGGCTCGAAGGCGGCGTCGAATGGACCGTGTGTCAGCCGCTCGGCTTCGCTCACGGCCGCGCTCAGCACATAGGCCATGGCATGGACGGCGTTGAGCCCGAGATCGGGCCTCGAGGAATGCCCCGAGCGCCCGTTGACGATCACGCGGGCGGCCGCCTTACCCTTATGGCCGCGCACGGCGCGCATGCCGCTCGGCTCGCCGACGATGACGCCCAACGGCTTCGCGCACAATTCGGGAAGGCGGGCGATCAAATGCGGCACGCCACGGCATCCGACCTCCTCGTCGTAGGAAAAGGCGAGGTGGATAGGCCCGGCAAGGCGCAGTCCCGTCAGCGCGGGCACGGCCGCGAGTGCCGCGGCAAGAAACCCCTTCATGTCCGTGGTGCCGCGTCCATAGAGCCGTTCCCCCTCCTTGCGCAGTGCGAAAGGGCTCGAACTCCATTGCGGCTCGCTGGCGGGAACGACGTCCATATGGCCGGACAGGATGTAGCCCGGGACATCGGCGGGGCCGATCGTCGCGAAAAGATTGGAACGATCGCCTTCCGGCCCCGGAAGCACGGTGACCTGAACTCGGTGTTCAGCGAGATAGGTCTTGATCCAGCCCGCGATATCGCCGTTCGGCCTGCCGGCGACCGTTGGAAAAGCGACGAGACGATCGAGGATGTCGAAGACGTCCATTCCAGTCCTCAAAACGTTCGGGTTCGCCGGATCGGAGCCGTCGACCATATGCTGCTAGATTTCCAGAGAGAGTGTGTGCATTCTTTCGCGATTGCGTGCCGAAAGCTGAAATGTTTCAGTTGAATCTTGCGTTGCCGCGCGGCTTTCGAGCTAATCGTACCGGTCCGCTCGTTTAGCGTTGGCGGGCAGAGGGTGGCCGTCGTTGTGCCGCGCTCGGTAGGACAATCTTGTAGGGACATGGACTTGAAGCTGTCCGGAAGCTTGAAAATCGACACTTTCTCGATGCGGATCGGCGACATCGAAGGCGTCGAACTGGACCGCTTGCACGCACACTCGCTCGCCGTGGGATGGCCGCATCGCGCTGAGGACTGGCAGTTCCTTCGCGAAATGGGATACGGGTTCGTGGCGCTCGACGAGATCGGCCGCGTTCTCGGCTCGGCCATGTGGTTCGCGCATGGTGCCGATTTCGCCACAGTGGGGATGGTCATCACCTCGCCGCGATTGCAGACGCTGGGGGCGGGGCAATGGCTGATGAAGCGGGTCTTCGAGAAGGTCGCCGGGCGCGATCTGCGCCTGAATGCAACGCGCGCGGCAAGGCGGCTCTATCTCTCGCTGGACTTCCAGCCGGAGAAGACCGTCTATCAATGCCAGGGCATCGCCAGCTTGCAGATGACGGGCAGGCCGGCAAATATTCGAGGCGATGTCCGAAGTTTGGGCGAAAATGACATTGCCGCTGTGATCGCGCTCGACGCGGCCGGGTTCGGCGTGAGGCGGGCGGCTCTCATCGAAAAACTTTTCGTTCACTCGGCCGGCTATGGTCTTTTCAAGGGCCATACGCTGAGCGCTTTCGCGCTCTGCCGGCCGTTCGGGCGGGGCCATGTCGTGGGACCGGTCGTGGCGGTAAGCGACGCCGACGCGTTGGCGGTCGTCCGGCCGCACGTGGCCGACCATTCGGGGTCTTTCCTGCGCATCGACACCCATATGGACAATGGCGAGTTCGCCGCCTTTTTGTCGCACAGCGGAATGCCGGTATTTGACACGGTGGTGACCATGTCGCTGGGCAAACGCATTGCCGCTGTTCCTTACGGCAGCTCGTTGAGGACCTATGCCTTAGCAAGCCAAACCCTCGGGTAGTTGCCTTCTGTCGCGCAACCGTATCGGCTTGGTCGACCCTGGTTTTATCAATTGCTCGCCTAGGGTGGTCCGCATGGTGTTCTATCCCACCTTGGCCCTAGAAAGCGGCCCGTTCGCTCGCGACCCATTTCGGTCATTCACTACCAGGAGTTCCTGGCGACCTGGGGCTGCATTGGCGATATCTCGAAGCTCGTAACCAGTCGTCTTCTTGGTCCTTTGGTTCGCCAGACCATACGAGAGAATTCGAAGGAAACGGCTTGGCCCAAAACGTTTGGGCCGATTATGGGCCCAAAGAGAAAGGTCGGCCGATATGCCATCCGGCGCATGATCGGTTGGTTTGACTTACTTGACGACGCGCAGGGCCGCTCGCTGCTTCATCGCATCGCATTTGGCCTCACGCTCGTTGATAGCGCGGCCGATGTCGACAGCCATTCGCTTTCTTTTCGGCGAATGGATGCCCATAGGCATTCTTCAGTACCGTCCCGCCTTCCGAACGATCGAGCGGCGCCAACGCTTGTGCCAGCTTGTGGACGATGGGGATGAACATCTCGCGCCCGCCGTGACGGTTGCGGTTCTTCTTCCGCCGGAAATAAAAGCCTCGATCACTTCCAGAGAGCCATCGACGTGGACGACAAAGCCCAGCGTTGCAAAGCGGGAAGTGCTGTTCGCAGCGACGACAGGGCCAAAGTGGCCTAGGCAGGCGCCAATGTCGAACATCCCCGCAAGATGATTGTTCCGTCCGACGTGGAGACGCGACCTCCGAAGCATTGAAGAGATCAGGGCTGCACTCCCTTCTACTTGGGACTCCCGTCTGTTGACTGGCGGCAACGAGATTTCCATCGTGCCGCGCCATCACAGCAATGAGCAAGGCACGCGGCGTTGCGCACCTCATCCTGGACGTGGGCATTCTGATAGCGGCATAGCGGTCGAGCTCGGCCTTGGGCCAGCCGGTGCCATCGATCGACGTTATCCAGTCCGACAGAGAGCCCATGCAGCCGGCGGTATCGGCCGCAACAGCCGCCGGGCGGCAACGAACCAACGGCGCCGGGATCGTTGGCGGCCCAAGGCAGCTAAGATCCAGTTGCAGGCGGTCACCGAAACGATCCCTCGCTATCTCGAATCGGGAGTGCTGCGACGACAATGGTCTTCTTTACAAGCGACACGCATTGCAACGATCCCCGCATTCTCAGGATCGATCGCCGGCCGTTCGGATCGCTGGCCGAGCATGATGAAGCGCTGATTGCCCGGTGGAACGAGACCGTCGGCCCCGAGGATGAAGTCTGGCATCTCGGCGACTTCGCGCGCCACGGCAAATCGAACGTCGAAACCCTGCTGGCACACCTAAACGGCCGCAAGAACCTCATGGTCGGCAACAATGATGCTTTCGAGACAACGGCCGCACACGGGTGGCACAGCGTCCAGCACTATAGGGAGCTGATGCAGGAGACCCAGCTTATCGTGTTGTGCCACTATCCGTTCCGGACGTGGAACCGGATGGGCAAGAAGTCGATAAATCTGCACGGACATTCGCACGGCAAATTGAAGCCGCTGACGCGCCAATATGATGTTGGTGTCGACTGCTGGGACTTCCGGCCCGTTTCGCTGCACACCTTGCGCGGCAAGCGCGGGCTCCGGTGACGCGGCTGAAGCGGAGAGGGTTGGTGAGCGAGCACCGGCGGCAGTTGCCCTTTCACTTTCTATCCAGCACCTTCCGGATCTTCTCCGCCAATTCGTCGATAGTATAGGGCTTGGTCAAAAGCTCCGTTCCGAAATCGAGCGTGCCGTTGTGGACAATGGCGTTTCGCGTGTAGCCGGTGGTGTAAAGCACTTTTAGCGACGGGTGTGTCCTCTTGAGCCGGTCCACCAGTTCCCGGCCCGACATCTCCGGCATGACTACGTCAGTGAACAGAAGCGAAGGCACTTGCCCGCTTTCGACGGTTGCCAGAGCGTCCCGTGGCCCTTGCATCTCCAACACGGAATACCCAAGCTCGCGCAGCGCTTCCGCAGCCATCAGCCGGACGCGATCTTCATCCTCGACAACCATGATGATCTCGTCCGCACGTCCGGGGTGCTCGCCCGCCACGGCCTCGGTTTGGCTGTCGAGCACGCCGCCATGCGAACGCGGCAAATAAATTTTCAAAGTGGTTCCGATACCCTTCTCGGAGTAGATTTTTACGCTGCCGCCCGACTGACGAACGAACCCATAGACTTGGCTCAGTCCCAGCCCAGTGCCCTTGCCGACCCCTTTGGTGGTGAAGAACGGATCGAAGGCTCTGGCCAAAACATCGGCAGTCATGCCGATTCCGGTATCCGTAACCGCTATCATCACATACTGGCCGGAAGGGATTGCGTTCTCCCTGGCGTAGCGGTCGTCGACGTGGGCATTGGACGTCTCGATCGTAAGCTTTCCACCGGTGGGCATGGCATCGCGTGCATTGACGCAAAGGTTGAGCAGCGCGCTTTCCAATTGCCCTGCGTCCGCCTCCACATGCCATAATCCAGCGGCGAGCACGGTCTCGATCTGGATGGTCTCGCCAAGCGTCCGGTTCAGCAATTCGCTCATGCCGGAGACAAGGCGATTTGGGTTCAGCCGCTTCGGCGCCAGCGGTTGCTGGCGGGAAAAGGCGAGCAGTCGCTTGGTAAGTTCTGCCGCACGTTGTGCTCCGTCGATCGCGCCGGTCACGAATTGGTGGACGTTGGTGTCGCCGTTTCTGAGCTTGCGCTGCACAAGGTTCAGGCCGCCGATGATGACGGCCAGCATGTTGTTGAAGTCGTGCGCGATGCCACCGGTGAGCTGTCCGACAGCTTCCATCTTCTGAGCCTGGCGCAGGTGCTCTTCCGCCTTGGTGCGTTCGGCGACTTCGTCTATGACGCGTTGTTCGAGCGTGGCGTTGAGTGTCTGCAGCGCCTTGAACAGTCGGGAGTTGTCGATTGCCGTCGCGGCATGGCCCGCAAGCCCCAGCAAGGCCGCCTCTTGCTGTTCGGCGAAGACGCGGGTCTCTGAATGACCAAAGAAGAGACCACCCAGCACCTCGCCAGAACGCGAGACGACCGGCACGGCAAGATAGGAACGCACCGGCAGATGGCCCTCTGGCATGCCCTTGCGGGGCCAGTTCTTTCCGTAACGCGGATCGGCGAGGATATCGTCGGAGCGCACGACGCTTGTACCGCGGAAAGTGGGCTCGAACACCGCGGTGTTGCGCGGCATGGGAAAGTTCTCAAAGGCAGAACGAGGTGCCCCCGACAGGGCGTAGAGCATGTAGCTGTCGCCCTTGTCGTCGATCACATTGTAGAAGAAAGCTCCAAATTGTGCGCCCGACAGCGCTACGCCGGCATCAGTGACTGTCTGGACAATCCGCTCCACGTCAAGCTCGGCCGCAACGGCGGCAGCGGTGGCATTCATCAACTGAAGCTGATGTTCCACCCGCTTTCGTTCGGTGATGTCGATGACGGTGCCGATAAAGCGGACCGCGCGGCCGGATCGGAAAAACGATTCACCGGTTGCGGCAATCCAGCGCTCCTTGCCATCCCGCAAACCGATGGTCCGGTATTCAATGTCGTAGCGCGAAGACGTGTCCCGCGCCAGCGCCCGGCGCACGGCCTCGTCGGCCCGTGCCCGATCTTCTGGATGGAGGCCCACCAAAAAGGCGCTCTCATATGTCACCTCCGCTTCCGGCGGCAGGCCAAAAAGGGCTTTGCACCGGGCGTCCCAACGCAGCACCCCGGTTACGGGATCGTAGTCCCAGGTGCCAATAGCGGCCGCGTCGGTAGCAAGCCTCAGCCGCTCCTCGCTCGCCCGGGCCGCCTGTTCCGAGCGGACGCGCTCGATGTGAGCCCAGGACCGTTCCGTCACCTCGGTCAGCAAGGACAGTTCGCGCTGCGACCAGACGCGGGCCTGCTTGTCGTGGATGGCCATCAACGCAGCCAGCCGGCCCTGTTTGACCAAAGGCATGCAGATGGTTGCCGTTATGCCGATATCCTGAAAGGTCTTTGCTTCCTCTGGGGCAATTTCCTCAAGGTTGTTGTTGATGATAAGCGGCCGATTGGCGCTGAGCTTGCTGACAGCCAGGTGGCCGAAATCGGCAAGACTGTAATGTCCTTTGATGCTGGGCGAGCCGGGTGCGCTCCAGTCGCCGCGGATTGTGAAATGATCCTGGTCCTGCTCCATGTCGGCATAGGCGCAAATCGAGACGCCAAGATGTTCGCCGAGAAGCCGTGTGGTGATCTCCATGACAGCGTCGGCGTCGGCTGCGAGGGCAATCTCTCTGCCGAGGCGGTCCAAAAAGGCGAGGCGCTCGGCGTTCTCTCGCAAGGCCTTCTCGGCGCGAAGTCTCTCTATCGCGGTACGCGTCCGGTCCGCGACTTCCGAAATGAGGGTTACTTCCTCCTTGGCCCAGCGTCGGGGCGCGGAGTGGTTCAGATACAGCAGCGCCACCAAACCGCCATGCTCGGTAATCGGCATGTTGATGAGAGATTGAGCGCTGATGGCTTTTAGGGCGTCCGCATGGTCGCTGGTTCGCGGGTCCGTCTCGGCATTTTCGAAAACAACGGTGTCGCCTCGCTTCAAGTCCTCGATATACGAGCCGTAGTTCCTGAAATTCAGCGTCCCAGCCAGGCTTTTGATGCCCGGCGCGTTCCAATCGTTGTCGATGGTGATCGTCTCATTATCGAGATCGATCGTGCCGTATCCGGCTCGGCTGACGCCAAAATGGTTACCCAGCAGTTCCGCGGCTGCGTAGGCTAGATCGGCAGGATCAGCAATCTCGCGAATGCGATCGCCCAGCGCTGCCAGAAGCTCGAAGCGCTCCAGTTCAGATCGATCATCGCGCGAACTGACCCCCATATCGCCCCCGTTTTGCCCGGACTGGATAATGCGGTCGACGGCCAAGAGTTCCGTTACAGTATGGAACGCTCCCGACTGACGGGTCGACAGTACACGCGATACGAGCCGATATCGCTTTGCAGATTGCGATCTTGCGTGCACGGACCGTTGTGCCGGTACATCATAGGTTAATGACACGCGGTGCGGCGCGCCGCATAAACGTCGGATCAGCGGGCATGCAACGAGCTCCGCTGCTTGGGAGCGACCATCGTACTCTTGCTCGTTTGGAGACGCTTGATGCTTGACCGACCTATTCGCACGAACACGGAAGCTCTCTCACCGAATGATCTGGACACCCTTCGCGCGGTTTTCGACGCGATGTGCCAGGAATTTGCAATTCTGCCGGACAGCGCGGCGGCCCATTCCATCGCAAGAGAGCTGGTCAGGCTTTTCCAGACAGGGATGACGGAAGCGGCCATGCTGACAATTGCCGTGCGCGCACGTTGGCAAGGGGATTGGAAAATGGAAGGCAGCAGCGCTGCCTGACGTTTGAGGGTCGGTCGTCCACAATCCGTCGCCGTCCTGGCTTTCCAGGATCTGATCGCCGCTTCCCAGAATCCGGAGCAGCCCAAGGAAACGCAAGAACCTGGCGTCATGCGCTCGGGCTGAAGTTCGATTTTCGCTTTAGCCGGGCCAGTCCAGCTCGATCCAGGCTGGCGCGTGATCGCTCGGCTTCTCCCATCCCCGCACCGCAAAATCCACGCCCGCGCCACTCAGCCTGTTCATGAGCGAGGGGCTTACGAGAAGATGGTCCATCCTAAGACCGGAGCTGCGATCGTAACCGCCCCGGTAGGAGAAATTCCAATAGGTATAGACGCCCCTTTCGGGATGGATCAGCCTGACTGCGTCGATCCAACCCTCAGCCAGCATGTCGGCGTAAGCTTGCCGGCTCTCTGGAAAGTAGACGGCGTCGCCGAGCCATCTTGCCGGGACTGCGGCATCGATCGGCGTCGGCACTACATTATAGTCGCCGCAGAGCACGCTGGCAGGGGTGTCCCTGAGCAGGAGCCGTGCGTAGTCGATCAAACGCTCGAACCAGCGGAGTTTGTAGTCGAACTTCGGACCAGGCGCTGGATTGCCATTGGGCAAGTAGAGACAGCCGATGACAAGGCCGTCGATCTCCGCCTCGATGTACCGGCTGTGCGTGTCATCGAGGTCACCCGGCAACCCGCGGCGACGCTCATGCGGCAGCTTGCCTCGAGCGAGAATAGCTACGCCATTGTATGACCTCTGCCCATGCCATATCGCTCCGAAGCCGGCGTTCCTGATGGCTTGGGCTGGAAACTTCTCGTCCGATGTCTTTAATTCCTGAAGACACACGATGTCGCAATGCGTCTCGCCCAGCCATTTGAGCAGCACCGGCAATCGTCCGTTGACGCCATTCACATTGAAGGTCGCGACCCGGATCATCTGACGCCCCGGATCACGCTTTGAGGTGCCCATTCAATGTTGCTCTCCGCTTGTCGAGTTCATCTTGCCGATCAGCATCAACCACCAACCGCCAAGAAGGTTTCGCCGGTTGACGCGTCGTCCTTGTCTGACGGAACAAGCTGTGACCCCGAAGGTTGGGCTCACACACACATCTTCCAACAGGCACGAGCATGGCGTTCGACAGAGATGGATCGAAACTCGCGGCCGGGCTGCTCGTGGCCATATTGGCGGCATTGGCGGGATACAACGCCGTCCGCGCCAAACGTGCGATTGCCAGCCGGGCATATGGACGGGTGATGGAGATCGAGGATCTGCGCCTGCATTTTATCGAAGCTGGAACCGGCATGCCGCTGCTTCTCCTGCATGGCAACGGGTCCATGGCGGACGATTTCAGGTCGAGCGGCATCTTCGATGAGCTGGCAAAGACCTACCGGGTTCTCGCATTTGACCGCCCCGGCTTCGGGCGGACCCCACGGCCGCGCGGCCGGCGCTGGTCCGCTCGCGACCAAGCCGACCTGATACATGCCGCAGTCGGCCGGCTGGGCATCGAGAAATATCTCGTGCTCGGACATTCCTGGGGAGCTTGGATCGCCCTCGAGTTGGCGCGAAGGCATTCTCCATCGGTGGCCGGCATTGTGCTGGTCTCCGGCTATTACTATCCGCCACCGCGGCTGGATCTTGCACTGGCCGCGCGGCCGGCCTTGCCCGTGATCGGCACGGCGTTTCGCCACACCGTGCTGCCGCTGTTTGTGAGGCTCGCCTGGCCTTGGGCAATGGAGAAGATCTTTCAACCCGCCGCGATCGCCAGCGACTTCGCCGCATTCGCCAAGGATGTCGCCAGCCGCCCCTCGCAACTGCGCGCGGTTTGTTCGGAGTCGGCATTGATGCTAGCCGCGGCCCTGTCGAGGAAGGCCAGCTATAAGGACATTGCCGTGCCGACCGGGATCCTGGCGGGAGCCGAAGACCGGTTGTTCGACGCGGAAGGGGATGCACGACGCCTGCATGCCGAAATCGGGGGGTCTTTCCTCGAGGTGATCCCCGGCACGGGCCATATGGTTCATCAGAGCGCACCGCGGGCAGTGGTCGGCATCGTGCACGCGATTGCGGGATCGCACGCCTTGTCCCAAGGATCCCGTCGGCCGCGACTTAAGCCGCGTGCCGGCAAGGCGGGTTCGGCCTCGCAGAGGTTCCAGGCGGGCGACAAGTGACGCCGCTTGCACGAAATCGTTGTTCAAACGGGGCTCCCAAATGAGCGACCAACGTCCGACCGACATGCAGTCGGTGCTCCACCAGAACATCCAGGCCCTGGTCGAGCACAGGCGGAAAGAGGAGGAGCACCAAGGCGTTCAGGTGCGGATTGCCGGCGCTGTTTCGCGCTTCGCGGGAAGCATGGCTTTCGTCTATCTGCATCTCGCAATCCTTGTCGCCTGGATCCTCGCGAACCTTGGCGCGATACCGGCCATCCCAGCTTGGGACCCGACTTTTGTGATCTTGGCCATGATGGCCTCGGTCGAGGCAATCTTCCTGTCAACTTTCGTGCTGATCAACCAGAACAGAATGGCCGAAACCAGCGAACGCCGAGCGGAACTTGATTTGCAGATCAGCCTTCTCAACGAACATGAAACCACGCGGCTGATCGAGATGGTGGCTGCCTTGACAGCGCGTCTGAACGTGTCGACACCGGCTGACAAAGAGCTGCCGCAACTGGCCGAGAATGTCGATCCCCGAAAGGTGATGACGCAGATCCAGCAAGCATCTGGAGATCAGGAAGCTTGATCAAAGGCATCATCGCAAGCCTCGGCCGCGGACCGACCCACAAGGGCTTACAGCGAAGGAACCTCGCGCGGTTCAAGAGTTCGCTACAGGCCTGTAATTAGCCCGTTATCTGGGCCTCGAGGCTGTCGAAGCAGCTTATTCCGGTCGCCGTTCTCCAAGTCGGCTTCATGACGTCACGCAATCGCGGCAGCGCGGAGTTCAAATGCAACCAACCGGCCGGAGCGTGTCGGATGGAACCACTTTGATGCCGAAATCGTAGTAGCGGTGGCGACTTGGGAAATCCCGGATGAGCGAAGGTGCTGTTCTGATCGTCGAAGATGAGACCATGATCCTGCTCGACCTAGAGTCAGCCTTGGAGGAGGCCGGTTTCCAGGTCGTTGGCACTCGGAATGCCACCGAGGCGCTGGCGGCTTTCGATCCCGATCCAACCAAGTTCAGGGCCGCCCTCACGGACATCCGTTTGGGACCGGGACAATCGGGGTGGGAGGTCGCTCGGCATTTGCGAAGATCCAATTCGACCATCCCGGTTGTCTATATCAGTGGCGATAGCGCGGAACACTGGGGATCGGAAGGTGTGCCCAACAGCATAATGATCACCAAACCCTTCTTTCTGCCGCAGATCATAACAGCCGTTTCCCAACTCTTAAACGCGCAGCAAGGTCCAGAAGCTCACGTCTAGGCATCGGACCTCGGCTCGGACTGTTGACTGGATCACATGCCGCAACTCGAAGTCTTGAATCCCTTATCCCGCGTCATGTTCCTGGGCGCAAATCCCAAACATCAGCAGGCTCCTGGCCGCCCGAGCCTTTGTCACCCCGCGAAAACCCGACGGAACATTCTTTCCTGTCCAGCGTTAGCGCAGGCTGGACAATCCTTGTGCACAATTGTCCGGCGTCGGTGATTGGAACCCCACTGCTTCAGATGCCTCGGCTCCCTCGCGAGGCGGGCGGCGCGGAGTTGAGATTCAATGCATAGAGACGCATTCACCCCGTCAGAGCTTGCCATACTGAGCCGCGTCCTGGCACGCAGCAATATCAAAAACGAGACTGAAACCGAGAGAGAACAGCGGGCATCGCGCATCCTTGCTTACTACCAAGCGGGGATAACCGACGAGACCGAACTCGAACAGCTTTCCCGACAACCGCTGGGAAGGTAACGGCTAGTCTTCCTTCTTCAGGGCTTCCGCCTGGTCCTTGAGTTTCGGCCAATCGGCGCCATGTCGGGGCAGTAGCGTGCGTGCCTGTTTCGGGTCAACGTCGGTGACCTCGACCAGATGTTCGACCTCAAGCTCCTGTCCTTTCGCCACCCGGCTCGCTTTGTCTGCTTTTCGTTTCATTGCCGTGTCCATCGTCAGACAACATGAACCAGCTTGTGGGATTGCGGTTCCAAGGGCTTCAAAGAAAATTGGCCCCCCAACAATCAACCGTCTCGGGAGCCCTCCTGGAAGCAGGGCGCTCTCACTGCTCGAGCTTTCGGTCGAGCTCGTCAAGCAATGACCGATGCTCTCTGGGTATGTCCGCGTCGGTTGGCAGATCCAGCAACTGGCGCAACTGGCGGCGACTGGCCTCCGATGAAATCCACTGACGTATGAGACGGGCCATGGCCTTCTGTTGTGCCTTGCCGATTTCTTCCATGTTGAGAACCCGAGCTTGTCCGTGGGTCGAACTCGGCGGCTCCTTGATGGTTCCCGGTCTTGCATCACAAACCGCGGCGGGTGAAGAAACCTGCGTGTCACGCCGCAGGTTCAGACGGTCATGTGATTGGCCGCCCGATGGTCGACCGGCAGGAATACTGCCTGGAGGCGGGGCGGATCACACTTCCCGTATCGATGATAGCCGATGCCGTATTCCTGGGGCGGATATGGCTCGCAGCGAATGTATGCAGTCCCAATCCGGCCGGTCTGACGCGAATGGGAGCGTCCAAACCTATTTCATCAATTTGACCTGAAGTGAGAGGCTCAGCCGCAAAATCTTATCGCCATTCTCATTGCGCACTTCGACAAACAATTGCTCCCCGTCGACGCTCTTCAGGGACTCTCTCGTGAGGTCGATAAGGCCCTCGAATCCCGCGCGGCGCACCTCATCGAGGCCAGCACATTCGACACCTATCTCATCCTCGAAAAACAAATCACGATCGCCGCTATCGAAGTAAAATCGTGCCATCGGAGAGCTTCCGTCACCACTAATCCGCGGGGTTCCTTTGATGCAGGTAGGTCGTGTCGAAATCTCCTGCATGAGTGAGGCCAGCCCAGTCCAGTGCATGCACTTGTGACCCCGAGGTGGCAATGAGGCCTCTCCGTCGTAGTTCCTGAAGCATGCGATTGACGTGGACCGTAGACAAGCCCAGTGCATCGCCGAGGGCTGCCTGTGTGATGGGAATATCCGCCACGTGATCCTGGATGCGTCCGACGGAGCGCAAGCGAAAAATAAGTTCGCACAGAATGTGAGCCATGCGGGTGTAAGCCTCGCGCCTTCCCACATTGGTGACCCACTCCCTGTAAATCGCGGCGTCGATCAATGTCGATCGCCAAAAAGCGGCGGCGATACGGGGATGTTGGTCGCAGACGGAGCGTAGAGTGTCGTGCCGCATGAAGCCTATTCGGGCCGGCGTAAGAGTTGAGAAGTTACAATCCATGATCGACAGATGCAGCCCGTGCAGATCAGGAATGTCGCCGGCCACAAAGAAGGATGTGATCTGTCGCTTTCCTTCGCCTGTATGTTTGGTCGAACCGACCAAACCATCCAGCACGACAAACGAGTAAACAGGATGGTCGCCCTCACGCACCAGGTCGTGGTTGGCCAAATAATCCTTCTCTTGGATCGGAATGCTTCTTAGGACGCCGATATCAGCCTCCCGAATATCCGAGATGGTCTGAAGTTTGCGAACGAGCACATCCGAGGATGAGGTGGGAGACAAACTGACTACCTAGCTGATGTTGGTGATCGAACTATTATTCGCGCCAAAAGTTCCGGTGGCCAGTTTCCGGACCGATTGCATCGCGCGATGAGGTACGGCGAGGCGGCGGAGGCGGCACCGCTCGGCGTGGTTCACGCGTGGAGCATCCTGCCGACGTCGAGCGCGATTGAAGATTCCGGAAATGATCGAACCACCAACTTTTCAGGGCAGCCATAGAGGGACCCGGACAGCAGTGCATTAACCTATGACATAGGCTCGGTCCCAAATTGTCCCGCTGGTGAGCAGCTTCGGGAACTCGCCATGGTGGTTCGGCTTTGACCTTGCCACTCGTCTCTCATGGCAATCCCGCACCGCGGCCCGGTCCTAGGACACTTTTAATGCGTGCCACGGAACAGGGTGGCTCCGCTGGCGTTCTCCTGCGGGCAAGGTGAGATTTCAGTGAACAGGCATGTTTCGCGGACGGATGTCGGACAAATCGGTCACACGGATGATAACTGCTTCGCGACAGAGCGCGTCGTCCCGCCATCTTCGGCAATGGCGGCAGCGCTGGCCGGCGGGCTTGAGGCCAGTCCCGACAAGCACATCGTCCATATAGCTGCCTCGGAACACATCGCCGAGGAGATCGCCGGGGCTTTGCATCAGTTCCTCCCCCGCGCGGACATCATCTTCCTGCCGTCCTGGGATTGCTTGCCTTACGACAGGGTGTGGCCGACACGCGCCAATATGGGGCGGAGACTTTGCGCGTTGCGTGAGATCGCAACAGAGCCCGATCGCCCGCGCATCGCTGTAATGTCGATCGAAGCCAGCCTGCAACGGGTGCCGCCTGCTCCGGTCATTGCTGGCGGTTTCACGGTTCTGGAGGTGGGACAAAAGTTCGACCGGGACGGTTTCAGAATGAGATCCGAAGCAATTGGCTATGTTGTCGACGAAAGGGTTGATGAACCGGGTGAGATCGCTTTTCGGGGCGATGTGGTGGATATCTTTCCCGCTGGCGCGGATGGCCCCGTTCGCATCGTCGTCGGCCCGGACAGCTGCATTCGCGAACTCAAGACCTATGATCCAGTCAGTCAGCTCAGCGAACGGACGTGTCACTCGATTACCGTCGGACCGGCATCCGAGCTCATCTTTGAAGCCGGGGACCACCCCGCGTTGGCAGCCATGCGCACGACCTCGATGGAAGAACGCATAGTCGCCTTGTACGGCGATATGCCGTCTGTTTTCGATGCGGCGTCGAGCGCCTCGATCTCCTTTCTTGAAGAGGCCGACGGTCAGCCGCTCGGCAGGGTTCTGGCTCTGGTCGAGGATGCACGCCGTGCCAGACAGGTAGCTGCCGGACGGAAAGAACCTTTGCCTGAACATTTCTACCTGTCGCGAGACGAGTGGGATGCTGCTGTGCGTAGCCGCTGTTCCACAAGACTTTCCGTTTCTGCTGCCCCAGTTCCCAAATTCTTTCGCCGGGCCCGACCAGGGCATGAATTCGCGGAATTCGTCAAAAGGCAGACGAGCACCGGGGCCAGTGTGGTGTTCACCGGCGATGCCTCCGAGTTGCAGCGAGCAGATCGGCTGCTCGATCGGAAGCTAGGTCGACGGGCCGAGAAAGCCGCCGACTTGCCGCAGATCCTTTCGGCCGCGAGGGGCTCTCTTCTCAAGGCTGAATTCGTTCTCGACGAAGGGTTTGTCGACGCGCAATCCGATATAGCGGTGGTGACCGCGGCCGACCTGTTTGGTCCCGCTTTGAAGGCGAATGGGAGCGCGGCCGCAGGCATGCCCGAACCCGAGCTGCGCATCGGCGACGTCGTCGTCCACGAAGATCACGGCCTGGGCTTGCTCATGGCCGTCGAACAGGTCGACGTGGCCGGCCAAAGACAGGATGTCGTCAGGTTGGAATATGATGGCGGGGCTTCCTTGCTGGTTCCGGTCGATGAGTTTGAGCGAATATGGCGCTACGGCTCGGAACCGGAGGCAGTGTCGCTCGATCGCCTCAACGGCGAGGGCTGGCCCAAGCGACGCGAAGCTGCGTTGCGCGAGATCGATAGGCTGGCCAAGCGCCTGGTAGGCCTCGCAAAGGTCAGGTCCAGCCAGTCTGCCGAGATCATGAAGCCCTCCCGCGCGGACTTGGCCCGTTTTGCGGCGAAATTCCCCTACACCGAGACTCCCGACCAGGCTGTCGCCATCCGCGCTGTGCTCGACGATCTTGCGTCGGGAAGAACAATGAACCGGCTCGTCTGCGGCGACGTCGGTTTCGGCAAGACGGAAGTTGCCCTGCGTGCTTGCGCGGCAGCCGCTCTCTGCGGAAAACAGGTTGCGGTCGCGGCGCCGACAACTNGTGTTGGCGCGCCAGCATCACGAGACGTTCAGCCGCCGCTTTGCGGGAACGGGGCTCAAGGTCGTTCACCTTTCAAGAATGGTCGGGGCGGCCGAGGCAAGAGCGGCAAAAGAGGGCCTGCGGAGCGGCCATGTTGCGATCGTTGTGGGCACCCAAGCCTTGGCGTCCGAGAGCGTCACCTTCGCCGATCTCGGACTGATGGTGATCGACGAGGAGCACCGTTTCGGTGTCAAGATGAAGCAGGCCCTGCGGAACAGGGCGCCCTGCCTTCATACGCTGAGCATGAGCGCCACGCCGATACCCCGGACGCTGCAATCGGCGTTGTCGGGTATCCAGGATGTCAGCGTCCTAAACTCTCCGCCCGCCAAACGGCGCCCCGTCCGCACGATCTTGGCGGCGTTCGATCCGGCATCGGTGCGCGCGGCCCTTTTGCGTGAATTTCAAAGGGGCGGACAGAGCTTCTTCGTGGTCCCGCGCATCGAGGAGATTGCCAGGGTCCGCGACCAGCTAAACAGACTGGCGCCGGAACTCGAGGTCAAGACGGCGCATGGCGAAATGAAAGGGAGACAGCTGGACGAAATCATGGTCGGTTTCGCCAACGGCGATGGCGACATCTTGTTGAGCACCGACATCATCGAAAGCGGGCTCGATGTTCCACGGGCTAACACAATCATCGTGTGGCGAGCGGATCGGTTCGGTCTGGCACAGTTACACCAGCTTCGCGGCCGGGTCGGTAGAGGAGCGGTGCAGGCCATTGCGTTTCTTCTGACCGAGCCTGGCGTTGAACTGGCCGACAGCACCAGGGCCCGACTTTCGACGATGCTTGCGCTCGATCGGCTTGGCTCCGGCCTGGCGATCAGTCAGAGGGACCTTGACCTGCGCGGGGCCGGAGATCTCTTCGGCGAAGATCAGGCTGGACATATGAAGCTGATCGGTGCGGGCCTCTATGCGCATCTGCTGGAGCGGGCGGTTTCGGCGGCTGGAAGAAGACCCGGCCCTGACAGGCAACTTGCCGACATCGCTGGCCTGGAAAAAGGGGCTTTTCCCGAGACCTATGTCAACGAGCCGACGGTGCGTGTTGGCCTCTATGCGCGGCTCTCTCGTATGCGTTCGGAGTCGGACCTCGACGCGTTCAGCGAAGAGCTCGAGGACCGCTTTGGAGACATGCCCGGCGAAGTAGCCGTTTTGCTGGAGCTTACCAGGTTGCGAATAGCAGCGTCGGAACTGGGTATGGCCAAAGTCGATGTGGGTCCTGAAGCCATCGCGATTACCCTGCGCAACAAGCCGGTGGCCGCCCAATGGCGCAATAGCAAGGGATTGGAATATCGAAACGGTCGCTTGATTTTCAGGCCGACCCTGTCCCGCGTGTCAGACACCGCAGCAGTTCGCATGGCACTTGACGCCATGCGCGCCGCCAGTCGAGTGACATGATTGATTGAATCTGCAGCGACTGTCGAGCGCGCAATATCACCCCCGCAACTGTTGCGGCGTGCGTGGGAATTCGGCCCGATCCAAGGCGCCTCGCGACGGCGCCGCGCATGGAGGATTCGCTCGGATTACCGGCTCCAGCGGGACTCCCCTCGAGCTTGCAGCACAAGTTGCGCTCCGCCTGAATATGTCTGATCATGCGAAGTTGGGCAGGAGAATTGGATGGCGACAAGTCGGCTAAACGGCGCGCAACCCTCTGTTCCTCTGTTGAGGGACATCAACACAGGGATCACGGCACACCCGCGCACTGCTTTGCCCACGGTGGCGACTGTCGTGACAGTCGTTGCCGCCTTGTATTTCGGTCGCGACGTGTTCCTTCCCATCGCCATCGCGCTTCTGCTGACCTTCGCGCTTGCGCCGGTGGTTTCCGCGCTCAGACGGATCGGCATTCCCCGCCTTGCGGCCGTCATCTCCAGCGTGCTTGGCACCTTCTCGGCGCTCGCCCTGTTCTCCTTCGTCGTCGTTACGCAAGTCGGCGAGCTGGCACAGAATGTTTCGCTTTATCAGGCGAATATCCTGACCAAGGTCAGGTCCCTTAAAGAAACTGGCGTCGGCGGCGGCATCATCGCCAGGTTGACCGGGGTGATCGAGCGCGTCGGCCAGGAGATCAACAAACAGGAGCCCTCGCAGCCAGCAGCCAGCCAGCCTCAACGCGAACCGGTACCCGTTGAGATCGTATCGCGCGAAAGGCCGCTCGAAATCCTGCAAAAACTGATCGCCCCGCTTATCAGTCCGCTGGCGTCGGCGGGGCTCATAATCGTCGTCGTTATTTTCATGCTGCTCGAGCGCGAGGATCTTCGCGATCGGTTCATAAGGTTGGTCGGCTACGGCGACCTTCACAGAACCACCGAAGCGCTACAGGACGCCGGCAAGCGGCTCGGCCGCTATCTGCTCATGCAACTGGTCGTGAACATCTTGTATGNATCTTGTATGCCGTTCCCATCTCGATCGGGTTATGGGTCCTTGGGATCCCCAATGCACTGCTGTGGGGGTTGCTGGCGTTAGCGCTGCGCTTCGTTCCCTATATTGGTCCTATCATCGGTGCACTGCTGCCCTTGTTCCTTGCTCTGGCCGTGGCTCCCGGCTGGTCGCTCGTACTATGGACAGCCGCGCTGTTCGTGATCATGGAAATAATAACTGGCAACGTAGTCGAACCTTGGCTCTACGGATCCCGTACAGGGCTCTCTCCCTTGGCCGTCATCGTAGCCGCGATTTTCTGGACGTGGCTGTGGGGACCTCTTGGCCTGGTTTTGTCTACTCCGCTCACAGTCTGTCTCGTTGTGCTGGGCAGGCATGTGGCCCAGTTCGAGTTCCTCGACGTTCTGTTTGGCAACGAACCGGTGCTCGAGCCACATGCCCGGCTGTATCAGCGTCTGCTGGCCGGCGATCCAGACGAAGCCACGGACCACGCCGAGGAAATTCTAGAGGAACAATATCTGTTCGAGTTCTACGGCAAGGTCGCGGTTCCCGCCCTGCTGCTCGGAGAACAAGACCGCGTCAGGGGCGTGATGGATGATCACCAACTGCGGCAGCTGGCTGCCAGCGCCCAGATATTGGTGGCGAATCTTGACGACAGCGCTCAGGAGGAAGCGGAGGAGGACGATCTCGCCGCCGGTGATGCGTCTGGTTCGGACAAGGAGAAGGCGATCGATGCGGAAGTGGGACAGGACATCGATCTCCCGGACGGCACCGGCCTGGCCGTAGTTTGTGCCGGCGGACGCGGCGAACTCGACGACGCGGCGGCGGCGATGCTTGGGCAGGTGTTGCTGACCCAAGGCGCGGTCACGTCAAAGGCCAGTTTTGCAGAGCTGCTTCCGGCTAGCATTCGCCGGCTGCAGCTGGATGGGCTGAACACTGTCGTGATCGGGTTCTTGAACCGCAACTCCGTCAAACATGCGCGGTTTATGGTGCGGCGCATAAAACGCATCAATCCAGCGATACGGGTGGGCGTTGTGTTCTGGGGAGGAAACGGCGAGGACCATGGAGAGACGACCGGTAAATTAGCCAACGCCATCAATGCGGACTTCGTCGCGCTCGACATGGTGAGCGCGGTGACGGGGGCGCTATCGAGGGATCTGCCGGTTGCGCTGAGCACCGTTGCCAAGCGGCGCGTTCGCCGCAAGTCACCGGCGCGCAGGAAAGAGACCCTTGTGTCGGCCAAATGAGCTGGAAGAGAGCGCTCGTTTGGCCTGTTGAATTCCGGTAGATGAGCTCCGGTGCTCGGGCGGGGGTGCTGCTCGCTCAAGGCATCTTTCCGGCTTGATGGGCCGTCATGGCAGCCATGTTCTCATTCAGGTGGGCCATGATCCAGACCGAGCCCAGAACCACCAGCGCCACGATCAGCACGCCGAAGGCGAGGGCCAGGATGTTGTTGGTGTTGTCCGGCCCGGTGGTCAGGTGCAGAAAGAAAACGAGATGCACACCCATCTGCGCGACAGCGAGCACCACCAGCGCCGAGATCACCGCCGGCTGGTATATCAGGTTCGTTTGCGCCGCCATGAATGCGGCAATCGTCAGCAGGATGGCGAGGCCGAAGCCGAGCAGGTAGCCCAAAAGCCCCCCAGCCATTTCGTGCTCTGTGATGCGTTCCTCGCCCGGTGCTGAATCGCGGCGGTCCTGTATTTCGCCGGGCCTGCTCTCAGTCTCGGTCATGGCGATACTCCCAGCAGATAGACCAGGGTGAAGATGGCAACCCAGATGATGTCGAGTGCGTGCCAGAAAAGGCCGAAGCAATGGAGCCGTCGCAAAGTGTCCGGCCGAAAGCCCTTTACCCATAGCTGCGCCATCATTGTGCCTAGCCAGAGCAGGCCAAGTCCGACGTGGGTCCCGTGGCAGCCTACGAGCGCGAAGAAGGCTGAAAGAAATGCGCTGCGCGAGGGGCCTGCCTGCTCGGCGATCATTGCCGCGAACTCCTGCACCTCCAGGAACAGGAAGGCTGCCCCGAGCAACCCGGTGACGAGAAGCCAAAACTGCGTGGCAGCGATCGATCTGCGGTGGGTCGCGAGCGTTGCCAGGCCACCGCTGAAGCTCGACGTGAGCAGGAGACCCGTCTGCACGGCAACGCGGGTGGGCTCGAACAATTCCTTGCCGGTGGGTCCGCCGGCGGTCGCCTTGGCGAGGACGGCATAGGCGGCGAAGAAGGCTGAGAAGATGATGATGTCCGACAGGAGAAAGATCCAGAACCCGTAGGCCACGGTGACGAACTTGGAGGCTGGGCCGCCCTCTCCGTGGCCTGTCGCGGATCGCGCGCCATGCCGATCGGCGCGATCAAGCCGGTAGGGGTCGCGTGTCCGGGTGCCGGCGGTGATGACGCTGGAGAATGCGTGATCGCTCATGCCGGCCGCTCCCAGCGCCGCAGCCAGGCCGACTGCGAGGCCTCGCGGTCATGGTCGATGCGCGCGACCTCGTCGGCGGCGATCTCGTAGTCCCCATGATCGCGCCAGGCGAAGACGACGAAGGTGATGTAGGCGCCGATGAAGCCGACGATCGCCACCCACCATATGTGCCAGATCAGCGCGAAGCCGATCAGCGTGCCGAAGAAGGCGGTGACGAAGCCTGTCGGGCTGTTGCGCGGCATCTCGATAGGCTCGTATTCCTTTTCCTCGGCTGCGTTCTGCTCGATCCCTCGTTGCTTGATGCGCCAGTAGGGCTCTTCATCCTCGACGTGAGGCAGCCGCGCATAGTTGAAGACGGGGGGAGGCGACGATGTCGACCATTCCAGCGAACGCCCATCCCACGGGTCGCCGGTCTGATCGCGGAGTTCGTCGCGATGCCGGATCGAAACGAGAAGCTGTGCGATCTGCAGTGCGGCGCCGGCGATCATCACCAGCACGCCGAATGCGGCCACCACCAGCCATGGCGCCCAAAGATCCATGTCGATATGTTGCAGGCGCCGCGTCATGCCGAGCAGACCGACGATATAGAGCGGTACGAAGACCAGCATGTAGCCGGCCAAGGTGACCCAAAATGCCGCCTTTCCCCAGTCTTCGTGCAAGCGGAAGCCGAACGCCTTGGGAAACCAGTAGGTGAAGCCGGCGAACGCGCCGAACAGCACGCCCGAAATGATGACGTTGTGGAAATGTGCGACGAGGAAAAGTGAATTGTGCAGCACGAAGTCGGCCGGCGGGACGGCAAGCAGAACGCCAGTCATGCCCCCGACGGTAAAGGTGGTCACGAAAGCGAGCGCCCAAAGCATCGGCGTGTCGAAGCGAACGCGCCCGCCATACATTGTGAAGAGCCAGTTATAGATCTTCACGCCGGTGCCGACCGCGATGACCGACGTGGCAATACCGAAGGCTGCATTGACGTCCGCTCCGGCGCCCATGGTGAAGAAGTGATGCAGCCAGACCATGAACGAGACGATGCAGATGAACATCGTGGCCGCGACCATCGAACGGTATCCGAACAGCGGCTTTGACGAGAATGTCGAGAAGACCTCGGAGAAGATGCCGAAGGCGGGAAGCACCAGAATGTATACTTCGGGATGGCCCCAGGCCCAGATCAGGTTGACGAACATCATCTGATTTCCGCCGGCTTCATTGGTGAAGAAATGGAAGCCGAGATAGCGGTCCAGCGTCAGCATCGCCAGCGTGGCGGTGAGGATCGGGAAGGCCGCGACAATGAGCAGGTTGGAGGCGAGCGAGGTCCAGCAGAACATCGGCATTCGCAGATACCCCATTCCGGGCGCGCGCATCTTGAGGATAGTCGTCACCAGGTTGACGCCGGTAAGCAGCGTTCCGACACCGGAGATCTGGATCGACCACAGATAGTAATCGACACCGACACCCGGTGAGTAGGTGGTTTCCGACAACGGAGCATAGGGCAGCCAGCCGGTGCGCGCGAATTCGCCGACGACAAGCGAGATGTTGACCAGCAGGGCTCCGGAAGCCGTCAGCCAGAAGCTGACGGAATTGAGCGTCGGAAAAGCGACATCGCGTATGCCAAGCTGCAGCGGTACAACGAAATTCATCAGGCCAATCATGAAAGGCATCGCCGCGAAGAAGATCATGATCGTGCCGTGTGCGGAAAAGATCTGGTCGTAATGCTCCGGCGGCAGGTAGCCCGGTCCGTGGATCGCCAGCACCTGTTGTGTGCGCATCATGATGGCATCGACGAAGCCACGCAGAAGCATGAGCATCGCCAGCACAATGTACATCACGCCGATGCGCTTGTGGTCGACGGAGGTTATCCACTCGCTCCACAAATAGGGCCAGTAGCCCTTCACCGTAATCCAGCCAAGCACGGCGGCTGCTGCCAGAAAGACGCCGAGCGCTGCACCGAGCGGGATGGGTTGATCAAAAGGAATGGCCGACCAGTCGAGCTTGCCCAGCATCGTCATTCTACCCCTTTTGCCTGTGGACTATGCGCCATCGGTGGCGCCGCCGCCGCGGGGCTTGCCTTTGGACTCACCTGTGGCTCGCCGCTGGACGCGCTTTCAGAAGGTCCCGGACCCGGCGGCAGTGTCTGCTGAACAACTGCGTCGAACAGCCCAGGCTGCACATGGCCGAACGCGGCCGGCGGCACGTTTGTGCTTTGCCGGGCGAGCTCACGATACGCATTGGCGTTGAGCACGCCGCCGCCGCCGCGCAGCGACGAGGCCCAGCGGGCAAAGGCATCAGCTGAAACCGCGCTCACCTTGAAGTTCATATCCGAGAAGCCGTCGCCGCTGAAGTGCGCCGACTGACCGAAATAGCTGCCTTCGCGGTCGGCCTGCAGATGCAATTCGGTCTGCATGCCGTTCATAGCGTAGATCATGCTGCCAAGCTGGGGCACGAAGAACGTGTTCATCACGCTGGCCGAGGTCAGCTTGAAACGCACCGGAACGCCGGCCGGGATGACCAGTTGGTTGACCGCGCCCACACCCTGCTCGGGATAGAGAAACAGCCATTTCCAGTCGAGCGCCACCACTTCAATGTCGAGCGGTGGCTGCGCGGAAGGGATCGGTTTGCGCGGATCTAGCTGGTACGATCCGTAGTAGATCAGCCCGCCAAGAAAGAGGATGGTGAGCGTCGGGATCGACCAGACGATCAACTCGATGCGCCCCGAATAGGTGAACTCCGGATCATAGCGGGCGTTGCTGTTCGAGGCGCGGAATTTCCATGCGAAGGCTAGGAGCGCAACAAGCGTCGGAACAACGATCACCAGCATCACCGCCAATGAGTTCAAGAGGATCGTGCGGTTGCCCCAGCCAATGGGCCCTTGCGGGTCGAGCACACCGCCCGCGCAACCGGGCAAGACTGCGATTGCCGGGGTCCAGAGCAGTGCGCTCGCCAACTTGGCGCTGGATGGCAACAACACCGGCTTCGCCTTGAACCCTGGAGGGGACGCGTCATAAGGGCACGCGTTCATCGCGTTTTCCATCTGAAGGCTTACCTTGACGCAGAACTTCGATGCACTTCGCCGCCGCGAACGGACGTCCTAACTGGCGCCGCCTTGGTTTGTTCCCGACGCGCCCGCGCATGGTTGTCGGTCGCGGTCGCAGTGTGGGGGTTCTGGATCCCGTCGATTTCGCCCCGCGCTGGATTATCGGAGCAGCCGCGGAATACTGTCGTTCGTACAGACCGAACTCAACTATTTGGGACCGTCGCTGGCTCGCGCACGAATTTCAGTTTGGGCGGGACGGCGAACTCCCTGAACCGCTCAGCCAGGCTTTCGAGAGCTTGACGCATGCCCGCTCCCGCAGCGGCCGCGCCGTGTCCACTGATGACCATCCGCGGCTTTAGCGCAGCCAGTTGCTTAACGGATCGTTCAGCCGCTTCCCAGTCCGGCGTGAAGTAGCGCGGCGGGCCATGCATCTCGAGATCCTGGACAGCAACCTCATAGACGGACTCCTGGCCGGTGGTGATGAACGCGTCCCCCACGATCAGCGAGCCGTCTTCCTCGCGCCAGAGCGAGATGTGCCAGGAGCGTGCCCGGGTGTATGCAGCCATTGCCATCCGGGCATTCCGGGGATCGATCCGTCGCCCGGCAAGATCTCCAAACGGCTGCCAAGATCGATCGGCCCGCGTGGAAAAAGCGGTGAAAGCAGGGCCATCAGTCCACCCCCGACCCACGGATCCGGCGGCGGATAGGATGTTGTCCCGTCCAAGTAAGGACGCTCAAGCGGGTGCGCGAAGACAGGCACGTCCCACTTATTGGCAAGGTCCAGAACCGGCCCCACATGGTCGAAATGGCCGTGGGTCAGGATAATTGCGGCTGGCCGCGCGTTCGTGCCAAACCGTTTTTCCGCGACCGCGAGAATGCTGCTGCGCGACGTCGGCAACCCCGTGTCGATCAGCACCCAGTTCCGATCACCGCCGCCTGGCGCGCCGAAGAACACGACATTGACGATTGCCAGCCGCAAATAGCCCAAATCCGGTGCGATGCTCCAAGCGCCATCGCCACGATCCTCGCGTCTGGCGTGGTCGATCTCGGAAAGTTGAATCTGAACGGTCATGTGATCCCGTGCCTCTGTTGTTGCCGAGCAGCCGCTCGGGTTGATCGGCGGCCGTGTACATCGCCCGAACTTGGCGCGGGCCTCCTTGTTCCTCATTCGCAACCCAACTCCCGGCATCACCACAGGAACAAAGCCTTGACCAATCGGTTCGGCATTACCCGGTCAGGCAAGGGCTAGGGGATGAGGGTATGCCGGACTGAGCAACGCCACCCCGTCCCGGTCCGAGCAAGGCGGTTGGAGCCGACTGCCCGAAGGAGACTTCGAATGAGCGATATGGGACGCAGGCACGAGCACCAGGCGGAGGCTTCGGATACGGAAGTTTCGCGGTTCGCCAGTTTTTTCATGGCGGGCTTTGAGTGCTCCTCGCACCGACGCAAGGACGGCGTTCGCCTCGACCTTATCCGTGCGACCTCGCATAATCTGCACGCCCTAGGCGACTACCGCGGCTGCGCCGAACTCGGCCTTCGCACCATTCGCGACGGGCTGCGGTGGCATCTGATCGAAACCGCTCCCGGGACCTATGACTGGTCAAGTTGGGCACCGATGGTCGAGGCCGCCCGGTCGGCAGGTGTCCAAGTCATCTGGGACATCTTCCACTACGGATCTCCAGACCATGTCGACCAGGGATCGACGGATTTCGTCGATGCCTATGCCTCGTTCGCGGCAGAAGCCGTGAGAGTGCACCGTTCGATCGCCGGAACACCGCCTCTGTTTTGCCCGATCAACGAGATCTCCTTTTTCGCATGGGCCGTTGAAGTCGGTTATTTCCCGCGCGTGGGGCCGGAAGAACGGGGATGGTTCAAGCGGCATCTCGTGAAGGCTGCCATCGCGGGCGTGCGTGCAATGCGCGAGATCGACCCCGCCTGCAGATTTGTCTGGGCCGAGCCGCTTATCCATATCGCTCCTCGCGATGGGACCCGCGGCGAACGGCGTCGGGCCGAAAACGCCCGTCAGGGGCAGTTCGAAGCTTACGACATGTTGCTGGGCCACGTCGAACCCGAGTTGGGCGGGAGCGAAGATGTTGTCGATATCGTGGGCCTGAATTTTTACCCGCACAATCAATGGTACCTGAACGGACCGACGATACCGATGGGACATCATGAGTACCGCGCCTTGTCGGAAATGTTGCTCGAAGTCGCTCATCGGTACGGTAAGCCGATGTTCATTGCGGAGACCGGTTCCGAGGGATCCGGCGGGCCGGCTTGGCTCCACTATGTCTGCGACGAGGTGCGCGCCGCCATGAGTTCGGAAGCGCCGATCGAGGGCATTTGCCTGTACCCGATAACAGCCTACCCCGGCTGGGACAATTCGCGACATGCGGAGGTGGGGCTGTTTTCGGTCATTCAAGCCGATGGCATGCGACGCCTCCGTCAGCCCATCGCGGACGAACTGGTCCGTCAGCGAAATCTCTTCACCGCGAAACGGACGGGCTGACGGGTGCGGTCCGGGGCAGGGCGTCTGTCATGGACGCCCGCGCCCCATTGGATCAGCTCTTTGCGGTTTCCCCGGCCTCGCGCAACTTGGCATAGCGCAAGGTGACGTCGCTCAGGTTTTCCTTCAGCCAATTGGCCATGGCTTCCTCTTCGCTCAAATTCTGCTTGAGAACCCTTTCGGCGTCCTGAAAACCACCGGCCTCGGCCAGCACCAATAGCGAATTGTAAGCGGCGATCTCGTAGTTTTCGAATGCGAAATTCGCCAGGCTGTTCTTGATGATCTCGTCGCCGGCCATGGAATGTCCCATGGCAGCCATGCTGCCAACCATCGACAACGCCGTATCCTTGAGAGTGGAGTGCTCTTCGTCGAGACCGTCCAGGACGGCCTCAAGTCGCGTGATCTGGCCTTCGGTTTCCTGAATGTGCCGACGCAAACGATCGGCCACCTCTGGATAATTCTCAATACGCTCGACTTGGGGTTTCATTATCGATAGCGCCTGGTTTTCCATGGCGTGGGCGTTGCGCAAACCAACAACGAATATCTCACGGCTTTCTGAATCGAAGTTTGTGTCCATCGTAGTTCTCCTTTTGATTTTGCGCCCCCGAGCTTAGGTCCTGTATGCGGGGGAGCTTACCGCCGGCTCCGCCAATGGCGGACCCGGGACGCTCTTCTGGATGCGGGAGAAAGCAGCCAAGGCCTGCCCGACCACCTGGTCCATGTTGTAATAGCGGTATGTTGCCAGGCGACCGACAAACCACACGTCGGGACAGGTTGCGGAGCGCGCTTCATAAAGCTTGTAGAGCGCTTCGTTTTCGGCCCGCGGCACCGGATAGTATGGGTCCCCGATGTCGCTGGGATATTCGTAGGTCAGGCTGGTCCGCGAGCTCTGCTGGCCGGTAAGATGTTTGTATTCCGTGATGCGTGTGTAATCTTCCGTCTGGGGATAATTGACGACCGCGACCGGCTGAAACTGTTCGCGGTCCAGCGTAACGTGCTCGAAACGAAGCGAGCGATAGGGAAGGTGCCCAAGCTGCCAGCCGAAATATTCATCGATCGGGCCGGTATAAACCAGGCGCCTGAATGGTATCTTCTCACGAATTTCGCGGAAATCGGTCTGGAGCAGGATCTTGATATTCGGATGATCAAGCATGCGTTCGAACATCCGTGTGTACCCGCCAGCCGGCATTTTTTGGAAGCTGTCGTTGAAATAGCGATCGTCGCGATTGGTTCGGGTCGGCACTCGTGCTGTCACCGATTTGCTCAATTGACTGGGATCGACGCCCCATTGCTTCCTTGTGTAGCCACGGAAGAACTTCTCATAGAGCTCTCGTCCCACGGTACTGACGACGACGTCCTCGGCCGTTCGAACGTCCTCTACCGTCTCGCGTCGTGACGCAAAGAAATCTTCCAGCTGCGTCGAGGTTAGGTTGAGCCCATAAAGGCGGTTGATCGTGTCGAGATTGATCGGGATGGGAACCAGTTTCCCGTCCACCGCCGCCAGCACCCTATGCTCGTACGGCCGCCATTCGGTGAACTGCGACAGGTACTCCACGATCGCCTGGCTGTTGGTGTGGAAGATATGCGGCCCGTAGCGATGGATGAGGATGCCGGCTTCATTGTAGCAATCATAGGCGTTGCCGCCGATATGGCCGCGGCGGTCGACCACGAGCACGCTCTCATGACGCTGCGAAGCTATCCTTTCGGCAAGCACGCTGCCGGCAAACCCTGCGCCGACGATCAGCCAATCGAACATGGCTATGCGCTCCTGCGAAGGGGGACGACCTTCTTGCCTTGATGGGCACGCTCAATGTGAGCTGCCATGGCATTCCATGTTTTCTCCCAGGACATGTTCGCGAGATAGGCGTCGACTTGCGGCCAGAGGGTTTGATGCGGTCGCGAAAGAACGGAGCGCAGCTTGATTTCCAGATCGTCACCGTCGGCGATTTCCACCAGGCCGGCGGCACCGTAGCTGCGCACCACATCCACGATTGCCGTCGAGACGACCGGCAGGCCCGCGGCCAGGAACTCCGGCGTCTTGGTCGGGCTGATGAAACGGGTCGCTTCGTTGAGCGCAAACGGCATCCACCCGGCATCCCAATGGCGCAAATAATCGGGTAGCTCGCAATAGGGCTTCGCACCCAACCAGTGCAGATTTTCGGCTTGCGGCAGGCTTGAAGGATCAATCTTGACCACGGGGCCGAGCATCACGAAATGGACGTCGGGCATGGTCTTTGCCGCCAGCGCCACGAGACGACCGTCCAGTCTCTCGTCGATGACGCCGAAATATCCCACCCTCGGGTGGGGAATGTCGGCCTGATCGGCTGGGTCCTTTCCCGGCTTCCTCGCCCTGTGGAAGTGCTGCACATCGATGCTGCTCGGGAAGGGGTAGATCTCATGATGCGAGCGGCGCTTGGTCTCGAACAGGCTCAGGCCGCCGGTGAAGACGAGATCGGCGCGCCGCAGAAGGGCCTTTTCCATCTGCCCCAGTTCTGGCGGCGCATTCTTGAACGCGGAGAGTTCGTCCATGCAGTCATAGACGCATATGTCTGCGTCGAGATACTCCGTGAAGCGAAGAGCCATCGGGGTGTAGTACCAAGCGATCAAACGACTATGCGGCATGGCAGCGATCGCCTGGTGAACAAATCTCCGCTGGACGGCATCTGCTTTCGTGGGCGACGTGCCGAGCGGGAGCACCGGTGTCACAATCAGAATGTTTGACGACGGCTCGCTCGTCCGCATAAGCGGATGTGTCAGGTCTTCGAAAACAGGTTCTTCAAAGTAGACCACTCGCTGCTGCTTGGACGCGAGAGTGAGAATATGCTGTGGGCGTTGATGAACAAAATTCCATCGAAGGTGTGAGAAGCAAACCAATAGATTTTCGCGACCGGGGTATTTACTTCTGGCTACCCTGCCCAAGGCTGCTTCCATTGACATATTCCTTTTTATAGACGCTGATTTATTTTACGACTAACATTTGTTAATCGCGGGTGGAGGAGAACTAAACTTCGATTCAAGCTTCTAACTTTCGATCGGGTAAGTTGTTCCAAGGTGAAATGGAGAGACTCAGCCCATCCGTTGGTCGACGAGCCCGAAGGTCAAATTGCCGCGTCGGGAATGGCTGTCGGCGCTTGCTCGCCATTGAAAGCGCGGTCGACCAGAGGAATGCGGTGGAGAGCGGCATTGCCGCATTTGCGCTGAACTCGTTGGTTATAAAATGCGCGATACATCAAATTGATTCGCCTGGATCGCTGCGCGGGTCCGCGTGCTAGGGCGAATTCCGGGGCTGACATGAAGATCGATTTTGAAACCAACGTTTTCCCGCTGTTTCATCCGCAAAGCGTGGATGATCTCAAGGACCCGTGCCCTGTCTTCGATGGCAGTGTGTGGCACGTCTTCGGTTCAAGCGGCACGGTCACCACCGANTCTCAAGGACCCGTGCCCTGTCTTCGATGGCAGTGTGTGGCACGTCTTCGGTTCAAGCGGCACGGTCACCACCGAGACGTGGAGAATCCTGCATGCCACGGCGCCCGACCTCTATGGCCCGTGGACCGAGCATGAGCCGATCGAACTTCCGATCAACGGCACTGGTGTCGCGGCTCCCGGTGTGATCCACGAAAGCGGCGTGTTCCACATGTTCATTCAGACCGAGTTCATGAAGTCTGGTGGCCGTTGCGAGCACGCGGTTTCCAACGACGGGTTCCATTGGGTGGTTCTCAGCCCGGCCATCCTTGCCATCCCGGACACGGAGGAGGATGGTATCTACGATCCGCATCCAGCGGTCATTGGCGGCAAGCGCTACCTCGCCTATTCGGCCATGCCGAAATTCACCAGGGTGCCTCAGCCCGACATCTATCTGGCGCGCAGCCAGTCCGATTCCTGGTTCGGTCCCTGGAAGCGGATCGGCAAGATCCTCGACCACAACGATGTTCCTCATCACAATACGAGAGAGGATCCGGACTACGAATGGGGCATAGAAGGCGCACAATTGGTCGAGCTGCCGGATGGCCGAGTGCTGCTCAACGCAACTTGCTTTCTTCCGAATGGCCTTCGGGGGAACCGGCAACGGGTGTTTTTTGCCATCGCGGACGAGGTCAGCGGACCCTACGTCTCCATCGGCCCGGTGCTCGAACCGGGGCAGCCGGGAGAGAATGGTCACTCGACGGTGATGATCGAAGGCAGCCAGCTTTCACTGTTCTACCAGAGCCGGGTTGCCGCAACCGATCACCGGTGGCGTTACGGCTTGGCCAGATGCGACGTCGCTCTGTTTTCAAAGGTTGCATGATCACTGCCATTCTGCACGCCGCGTCCTATCCAAGGAGCTTGCGGCAAATGTCGCGAACGAGCTGTGGCAGGACCTCGAACGCATACCCGACATGCAGTCGCTCGAGCGGCGTGTGATAGTCTCGTCCCCAGGGACCGATATTGATCGTCGGAATGTTGGCCAGGGCTCGCCGCGGTGGCCATCGCACGCTGTCCTTCCAGGCCGGCGTGTTGCGGGCAACGATGTCGAGAGAGGATTCCTCGGCTTCGCCAAGGAAGCTCATGTCGGAGATGCCGGCGAAATAGTCCGTGCAACCGACCGCGCTGCCGTGGCGCGCCATCGCCTCGGCGGCGACGGTGACGGCGGCGGCTCGCAACCGGGCGGCGGCCGGCAGTTCGGAAAGGTTCGTCGGCAGATAAGGGATTGACCCGAAGCCTGTAACGATGGCCGGCCCGGTCAACCGGCTGAGTTCCCAAGCCTGCTCCGTTATCAATCGGCATTTCTCAGGCAGCGCGAGATCGCCGGCAGCAATCGAGGCGGCAACAGCTTCGAGTTGCGCCCGCTCCGGCTGGCCCAGACGCTCTATCAAAGTCTCGTACCGGTGGACCGGAACAGACCTTGCCGTGTCGACCTGGCCTGTCGTTGCACTGACGCGGCTCTGCAGTTCCTGGAGAAGGCGCGAGGCAGCTTCGGCGCATAATTTGTCGAACCGGTCGAGCACCTCAGTGGGTGTCCGGCGATAGCTCAGCACATTGAAGCTGGCATAGGCCACCCGCGGCGTGGTGACATCGTATCCGGTCTTTCCGTCCCTTATCCCAAGCAGGCTGGGCGGCGTGCCTGGTGCCGATCCACCCTCTTCGGTGAGTTCGGGCGCCCATTCCAGCCGAGCAGCGATTGCGGCGGCGATGGCCGCCGCGTTGAGGCCATTCAGGGGAAAACCGCTATGTGTGGGAACGCCAACGACAAAGGCGGTGGGAAGCAGCTTGCCCACTGTTCCCAGGGCGATCACGCGCCCCTTGCTGCCGTCGCCGTCATCAGCGATCGCGTCGAGATTGATTGCCGCGATCAGATCGAGGTCGCGCTCTTCGCAGATTTCGGGCAGCATCCGTGCCGCCTTGCGGGCACCGGCGGAATTGTTCTCCTCGTCCGGCACGGCGATAAAAAGCAGGTTTCCAGACGGCTTCGCCTCTCCGGCGAAATCGGCGCATACGGATAGGCCCGCCGCAAGGCCGGCCTTCATGTCGAGAAGGCCACGTCCGGCCAGGAAATCGCCGCCCGCGAGATCGTGATGGGCCAATCTGGCGGCTGGAGCCTCGCCTGCGACGAGGGAATCGCGAAGTGCTCGTGTCAGGGCCTCTGGCCGAGTGGCCAGATGCTCCAAGTGCCTATAGTCGCTGGTTCCAACGGTGTCGTAGTGACCTGTCAAAAGCACCGTTGAGCGTCCTGTGCCGCGAAGCAGCATCGCCACGCAGTGACGGCCGTCCCGAGGTCCGATCTCGATCGTCCACACCTCGGCGTTCCGGAATGCTGTCTCCCGTCGCAGTTCGCCCGCCAACCACGGGCCGAAAGCGGCCTCGCCGTCCGTCCCGGTGACGCTTTTCTGTTCGGTGAGTTCAACGGCCCAGCGCCGCGCGTGGCTGGACAGCGTCACGGGAAACCTTTGGCTCATTATCGTCCTGACATTCGGGTTGGCGCGATGAACAGTATCTTGGCCAAGCGCCATCTCTCAAGCACGGTTCGGTGTGTTCCAGGAAAATCCCCCGCGGAAACATTCCTGCTCGGAGGAACTTTCGGACCGGGGCAGCTTTTGTTTTGATCACACGCAAACGATGAGGCGAAGATGCAGGTGCTCGATACAGCCGTACATAGCGGGCCGGAGAATCTCGTGGTCGAGTTTCTCGGCGAAGGCGGCCAAAAGATCGCCACCACCACGGACTTGTCCGACCGGCAACTGCCGCTCGCTGAAGCCGCGCTGGTCGCTCGGCAGATGATGGTCCAGTGCGCTGTTCGGCATCGCGGCCGCTCGGAACGGTTGGGCGGTGCGAGTTCGCGACGGCAGCGGCAACATAGCCGTATCCATTGATTTCAAGGCCGCAAGACCAGCGAAGGCGGTCGCTGGACGAAGGAGCTGATCGCCCAGCTTTGCAGTGGAAGGCCAGTTATATGTACAATTTCATGTCATTGCATGCGATCGCTGCCCGGAGAAGCGACGGGTTGCGACCGGAACTCATCCGGCTGTTTCAGGTGCGCGCCGCCTTGAAGGCAGCTGGCGTCGCAGACCTGCAATCATATAATGGCGTCGGCTTTGAGCAGGCCGGACCAAATCCGGTCGGAGACGCTGGGACAGGGCAAGATAATGTGGTCCCTCTTCCTGCCGACAGAAGGCAACAGCCAGGCTCTCCGGCGCGTTAGGCTGTTGAAACAGGGATAGCGGCAGAGGTCGCGCTGCTGGTTTGGCGCCAGGCGACGGCCATCGCTGATTACCCCAGCCCGGCATATCGTTGCATCCCTGTCGAATGTCGAACAAAGGCATCGAACACGCCGGGGCCGGGCAGGCCATTCCTGACGTGTTTTGCTGACGAAGCACACGCACCACGGCTCGATCGCAAAACCTTTCGTTCATGGAACATCCAACGTTTCTCGAAGTTGGGCAGCCAAGGAGGAACGTGCCATGAACAGTGTTATCTATCTTATCGGCCTCGTCGTTGTCGTGCTTGCTGTCCTCTCTTTCCTCGGTTTTCGCTAGGTGGTGACCATGCAAAGTGATGACGGCCAGGGCCGTAAACCCTCTGATTTCGACCAGGCGAAACGTGATGTTTCCGACAGGCTTCGTCAGGAAAAAGAACGCGCGAACGAGTTGCTTCACGATGCTCGCGACGAACTGACCAGCAAGGCTGGCGAGTACGCAACAGAAGCCACGCAGGTCATTTCCGACAAGGCGGAGGAGGCGCAGCGCGACGTCGGATCGAGCCTGGCGGCACTGGGCGGCGCACTGCGCGCGGCCAGCGATCACCTGGCCAACAACGACGAAAGGACCGCATCGAAATTTGCGCTGGACGCCGCCGGTGGCCTGGAGCGGCTTTCCTCGTCACTGAAACAAAAGCCGTTCGGACAGGTGCTTGAGGACATGCAGTCTTTTGGCCGACAAAATCCCGGTGTCCTCCTTGCTGGATCGGTGCTGGCCGGACTGGCGCTCGGCCGGTTCATCAAGGCTTCTCCACCGGCAAGCCGTCAAGCATCTCAGAATGCTTCGGAAGACGCCAACTCGCAGACTGCTCAACCGGCTGAACGGGCTGACGGCTCGTGGGGATTCGACCGTATCGGCGATGATGTCGCCACGCAGCATGCGGAGCAAGACAGATGAACACGCAAGACAATCCCAGCCTCGCGACCCTGGTAACCGACCTGGCCCAGCACGCCACCACGCTAGTGCAAACCGAAGCCCGACTTTTGCGGGCAGAGCTGTCCGAAAAGCTTACCAAAGCGGGATCGGGCGCCGCCGAGGTGCTGGGCGGCGCGATCTGCCTGCTCGCGGCCTTACTGGTGCTGCTGCAGGCACTCGTCATCGCTCTGACACGGGCAGGGCTGGGCGCCGGGTGGTCCTCCCTGTTGGTCGGTGTGGTCGTGGCAATTCTTGGCATCATCCTGCTGCGGACCGGAATGGCAAGCATGGCGCCTTCCGAACTTACTCCCGACCGAACCCAGGAACAGCTCAGGCGCGACGCGAATGTGATCAAGGAACAAGTGAGATGAACGAGAAATCCGCAGCCGAATTTGAACGCGAGGCGGAGGCCGCGCGCGCCAGGGTAGTGGAAACCGCCGAATCCATCCGAGGCAAAATGACACCGGGACAATTGCTGGACGAATTCACCGGCATCTTCTCCGGCGGAGAGAGTTCGGCCATGCTCGACAACCTGAGAACGCAGGTCAGGGACAATCCCTTGCCCGTGACGATGATAGGTGCGGGCCTGGCTTGGCTCATGCTGGGCAGCGGTCCTTCAAACGGCGGCCGACGCCCGGCCGGTTACGCGGCGGCCATGGCGCCCGGCCGTCGTGACGATGCGGATGGTGGAGCGTCGGGCAGTACGCTCGCCGACGCTGCCACGTCGCTCTCCTCGGCTGCAAGTAGCGTCGGCGACAGCCTATCGAGCGCGGCAACGATCGCCGCCGAGGGGCTGACGAGCAACGCGGCGAGTGCAGGATCGGCGACTGGCGACATGGCTGCGAAGGCCGGCCGCTCGGCTCAGGAGCTACTGAATGACCAGCCCTTGGCGGTCGCGGCGGTCGGTCTCGCGATCGGCGCCGCGATAGGTGCCATGCTACCCCACACCGCAATGGAGGATGAGCAACTGGGCGGCTATCGCGAACAGCTTCGCAACACTTCTCAGGACATGCTCAACCAGGGCCTTGAGCAGGCCAAACAGGTTGCCGCCGACGGCTATGAAACGGTCAAGCACGAAGCTGGCCGGCAAGACAAGGACGCAGGCACATTGGCCGACCAACTCGGCGGGATCGTCAAGTCTGCGGCCGACGCGACGGAGCAGTCCGTGCGCGAGCGGACTTCGCGCCTTTCGAAGGAAGAATCCTAGACGACGGCAGCTTTTCGATGGGGTCGTGGCCAAGACCGCCGGCGTCACTCGCTTTCTCGTCTAGTCTGCGGCCGACAAGAAGGACGCGTCCGTGCGCGAGAAGCTTTCGGACGTCGAAGCCTCGGCGGGCAAGACATCCTGGTTGCGCTTTGACCGCCACGGCGCAGTCGATCAGCGGCGTGTTCGCCGGCGACGAGGCTATGAAAGGTCTCTGGCGAGCTTCACGTTCGAACCTATGGAAATCGCGTCCTATACGATCCTCATCACCGGCTCCAATGCCGCGGGCGAGGGCGAGATTGCACGTGTGTGCAAACAGTACCTGCGCAAAAGAGCAAGCCATGGCCGAATGGCTGAAGGACCCTTCCGCAAGTCGCCGAGACCTTTCTGACACCAGCGGAGCCGATAGCGACAGCGCCAGGCGAGGAGGATCGACTTAAACCCGGAGCCTGCCGCGGTGCCGTGGGGCGGGATGCTCAGCCAGTGGTCGGCTATCACGAAGCCGTGGCTCGGCACGAGCGCCGTTCGAATCCAGGAACATTCCTTTGCCCAGGGGGTTAGTATTGCTCCGCAGTACCGGAGCGCTCGTGTTGCTTTCGAACTTCCAGGAGCAGTCGTTTGACGGGCCTCCCGCGGCTATGGCGTCAACGGCGAGCCACCACCTTGTCGTGCCGGGAGATGGGCAGGCCGCGATCGCTGGGGGCCTGAAGACTATTCCGGACCAACGGTGCGGACGGGAAGGCCAACGCGAATGAAGATCGCGCTGGCTTTTCTCATGGTCCTTGCCCTAGCCGCTCCGACACTTGCCGAGCCGCCGACGATGGTGATCGGTTATCTCGGTGAACAGCTCAAATCGCCTCTGCCGCTCGGGCCGCTGGATGAGGCCGTTACCGACGAAGGCCTGCAGGGCGCTCGGCTCGGCATTGCCGACGACGCCAGCACCGGCCGGTTTCTCGGCCAGCAATTCCGGTTGCGGGAAAAGATCCTGAAGCCGGGCGAGGCTCCGGCCGAGGCCGTCAAGGAGTTCGCCGCCGCGGACATCAGCTTCGTCGTCGCCGATCTCGACGCCGACCGGTTGCTGCAGGCGAGCGCCGCCCCAGGCGCCGAGCGGATGACGCTATTCAACAGCCGCGCCCCGGATGACCGGCTCCGCCAGGACGATTGCCGCGGGAACGTGCTGCATACGATACCAAGCCGCGCCATGCTCGCCGATGCGTTGGCGCAATACCTGATCTGGAAACGCTGGCAGCACTGGTTTCTGCTGGTCGGGCCGCATCCCGGGGACCAGGCGATGGCGGCCGCCTTTCGACGGGCGGCGGCTCGCTTCGGAGCCGAGATTACTACCGATCAGCCGTGGACATTCAGGCCCGCCAACGGACGTGCCGATACCGGGCATGTCACGCTGCAGACCGAAATACCCGCGGTCACGCAGGTCAGCGACTATGATGTTCTCGTGGTCGCCGACGAGGCGGATGAGTTCGGCGCCTATCTGGAGCAGCGCACTGCTCTGCCGAGGATCGTCGCCGGCACCCAAGGGCTGGTCGCCACCGGCTGGAGCCCGGTCAGCGAGGAGTGGGGCGCAACCCAACTGCAGGATCGTTTCCACAGGCAGGCCGGGCGCTGGATGCTGCCCAGCGACTATGCCGCCTGGCTCGCGATGCGCAGCATTGGCGAGGCAGCGACGCGCCTGCACAGTCTCGATCCCGCGGCGATCGGGCAATACATACGCGGCGAGGCGTTTCTTCTCGCCGGCTTCAAGGGGCAGGGGCTCAGTTTCCGTGCCTGGGACGGACAGATGCGCCAGCCCATCTTGATCGCAGGGCCGCGCCTGCTGGTTTCCAGCTCGCCGCAACCGGGCTTCCTGCACCAGCGCACGCCGCTGGACACGTTGGGCATCGACTTGGAGGAGAGCACATGCAGGTTCTGATCGCGCTGCTTTTGGCGGCGCTCGCTCTTGCCGCTCCCGCCGCCGCCGAGACCATCTATGTGTCCAATGAGCAGGACAATACCGTCGCGGTCGTCGATGGCGCGACGATGACGATGCTGGCGACGATCGACGTTGGCCGACGTCCGCGCGGACTGGCGCTCTCGATCGACAACAAGTTGCTGTTCGTCGCGGAAGGTGACGACAACCGCATCGACGTGGTCGACGTCGCGAAGCGCCGGGTGGTCGGGCAGTTGCCCTCGGGGGCCGATCCGGAATTCTTCGTGGTCCATCCGGACGGCAAGCGGCTGTTCGTGGCCAACGAGAACGACAATCTGGTATCGGTGGTGGACGTCGCCGCGGCCAAGGTCATCGGCACGGTGGATGTCGGCGTGGAACCGGAAGGGATGGCGGCCAGCGCCGATGGCCGCTATGTCGCCTGTACGTCGGAGACCACCAGCATGGTCCATCTGATCGATGCAGCCACCCTCGAACTCGTCGACAATCTGCTGGTCGACACCAGACCGCGCGCGGCTTTGTTCACGCCAGACGGCAAGCAATTGTGGGTCTCGTCGGAGATTCGGGGCACAGTCACCGTTTTCGACACGGCAACTCGAGCGCAAACTGGCAAGATCGAGTTCGCCGTGCCGGGCATTCGACGCGAAGGCGTGCAGGCGGTCGGCATGGAGATCTCCCGCGAGGGCGCGACCGCCTACGTGGCGCTTGGACCCGCCAACAGGGTGGCCGAAGTGGACGTCAAGACGCTGACGGTCCGTCGGCTCTATCTTGTTGGCCAACGACCATGGCACGTTGCGCTCTCCGCCGATCAGAAGCGTCTGATCAGCGCAAACGGCAATTCAGGCGACATCTCCTTCATCGATCTCGAGAACGAGGAGGTGGTGAAATCGCTGCCGGTAGGCCGCGGTCCATGGGGCGTGGTGATCGGCCCATGAACGTCTTGTCGGTCGAGCATCTCAGCCACAGTTTCGGAAGCCGGCGGGTTCTGGACGAGGTGTCGTTTTCGGTGCCGGAGGGCGGGATGTGCATTCTGCTTGGACGCAACGGCGCCGGCAAGACGACATTGTTCTCGCTTGTCACCGGGCTCTATCACGCCCGCGCCGGGTCAGTCCTTGTCCTTGGCCATGCGATGAAGGCGAGCCCGTCAACCGCTCTTGCTCAAATGGGTGTTGTCTTCCAACAGCTGACGCTTGACCTCGACCTGACGGCCGGCGAGAACCTGCGCTACCATGCTGCCCTGCATGGGCTCTCTAAGGCGTTGAGCAAAGAGCGGTCCATTGAGGAGCTCAGCCGGCTCGAAGTGGCCGACAGGATCGACGATCCTGTCCGCGCGCTTTCCGGGGGGCAGCGTCGCCGTGTCGAGATCGCACGCGCTCTGATGCATGACCCACGCCTTTTGCTGCTGGACGAGCCGACCACCGGGCTCGACGTGCCGGGCCGCCGCGCGCTCGAGCGGCACGTAAGGGAGCTTTGCCGTGAGCGCGGCATTGCTGTTCTGTGGGCAACGCATTTTCTGGAGGAACTAACGGCCGATGACGATGTGGTGGTGCTGCATCGAGGAACAGTACGCTGGGCCGGCCGCGCCGATCGCCTCGCTGCCGATCTCGGTGTCGCCAGCACGGCGGAAGCCTTCGCGTTGCTGACGGGGGCCGAATGAAAACGTCTCACGCAGTGCGGGCGCTGAACGGTATCCTGCGCAGGGAGATGCTACGCACGCTGCGGCAACGCGGCCGATTGCTCTCAGCGATGGTAAGGCCGCTTGTCTGGCTGGCGATCTTTGCCGCCGGCTTCCGCTCCGTTCTCGGCCTGTCGATCACGCCGCCCTACCAGACCTATGTGCTCTACGAAGTGTATGTGGTGCCCGGGCTGGCGGCCATGATGCTGCTCTTCCACGCCATGGCGAGCTCGCTGGCCATAGTCTACGACCGCGAGATGGGCAGCATGCGCCTGTTGCTGACGGCGCCGTTGCCACGCTGGTACCTGCTTGCCGCGCGGCTGCTGGCCAGCGTCATTGTCGTCATGCCTCTGGTCTATCTATTCCTAGTTATCGCGCGCTATTGGGACGTCCGGCCGCCGGCTCTCGGCTATGTCGCGGCGTTTCCGGCGCTCTTGCTGTCGGGCCTGATGCTTGGCGCCTTCGGATTGCTCGTATCGTCGGTCTCGACGCAAATGGAGAACTTCGCCGGCGTGATGAATTTCGTCATCTTCCCGATGTTCTTTGCTTCGACGGCGCTCTATCCGCTGTGGCGTCTCGCCGAGGCGGGGCCGGTCCTGGCAACGATCGCCGCGTGGAACCCGTTCAGCTCGGCGGTCGAGTTGATCCGCTTTGCGCTGTATCTGCGGTTCGATGCCGCTTCAGCCTTCGTCGTATTCATCTGTCTGCTCGCGTTCTTCCTCGCTGCCGTGGTCGGTTATGACCCCGGTCGCGGCCTGTGGTCGCGGCGCCCCGGAAGCTGAACGATAAACTGCTCCAATCACTTCAAGGCATAGAGGTAGGCTGCGATATCGCGCGCCTGCTGCTCCGTGATCCCTGTCGATGGCATGGCCGTGTGCGGATTGATCTCCCTGGCCGATCGTATCCAGCGCACCAGGTTCTCCGGATTGTTGGCCATGACGCCGCCGATAATGACACGGTCGGCAAGGCTTGCGTCGAGGCGAGGGCCGACTTGCCCTTGCGCGCCCGGCACGCCCGTAATCGTGTGACAGCCGGAGCAGCCATTCGCGGTCATGATCGGCAGAGCGCGCGCAACGTCACCGCCCGTGGCGGCCTGCGCCTCGTGCCGGATGCGCGCGGCCCGATCGGACCACCAGGTCAGCCCGACCACAACGGCGATGAGCAGCAGCAGCGTGGCACTGGCGGTGGCAAGCAATTTAGACAGGCCCGAGCGCATGCGCCGCCTCCCTCCTTCCGCTCGCCCTGATCCACAGCCCGGCCAGCAGCAATGCCGCCCCGCCATAGATCAATCCGGCCGGCACCCACATCACCAGCCCGGCAAGCTGCTGGTCCTCGAGGGGGCTCAAATTCCACAGCGCCGCCCCCACGGCGTTCTCCGGGTACCAGAGCCGTGGCGAAAGCAACAGGAGAACGCCGAGCAGGCCAGTGTGCAGCGAGGTGACGAAGAGATGCATCACCGCGCCGCCATAGTTGTGCTGACGACCGGAGCGCGGCAAGATCGCCCACCAGAACAGCAGGCCGGTTCCAAGGAAGCTCGCGTGCTGGGCATAGTGCAGCACGCCGCGCTCCAGCGCTGCCTCGAACACCGTCGGAATGTGCCAGATCCATATGGCGATGCCGTGAACAATGGTCGCGCTGAGCGGCCGGGTTGCGAAAGCCCAGACCGCCTGCAACCATCCGGCGTGCCCGGCAATTCCCAGAACGTGGCGGAAGCGGGTGGGGAGGCCCCACATCAAGGCCGCGGCCGGGCAGGCCGCGACCAACAGCGGCGCCGCCACGGCCATCAGCAGTTCATGCTCGATCATATGCGCCGCAAACACCTGCTCGCCGAGCGCGTGAATGGGGCTGACCAATGCGGCTGTCAACACGCCCCATCCGGCCGTGAACAGCAGCGCCTGGCGCAGCCGCAAAGTCCTGCCGCGGCCGCTGCGCCGCCAAAGCCGGCTCGCGCCCACGACATAGACGAGACCAAGGACGGCAAGCGGCAGCGTAATCGGCAGTGCGAGCGTCCATCCGGCTTCTGGCGCGCCGGCACCAAAGCAGATCGAGGTTGAGAACAGCGCGTCGAGGTTCATCGCAGGCACTCGTCCAGGATGAGCGCGGCGCTGCCTTGCATGACGATGACAAGTGCAAACAGCAGCGCCGATAGCATGCCGAGATTGGCGACAAACCGTTCGGTGCCGCGCGTACGCTCCGGCTTGAAAGCGGCGCCGCCTCGGCGCTTCGCCCGCCAGGACAGCGCCCCGCCGAGCAGAGAAAACAAGACGAGCAGCAGCGCCAAGGGAAGCACCACCGGGACCTGGCGGTTGCACTGCCAGGGGACCAGCGCATAATTCAGTTGCGTCGCGAGTGCCCAGGCCAGCGGGCCCGACAGAAGGCCACCCCAAGACGTTCCCACACGCAATGCACGCATTTCAGCCTAGCCTCGGCAGCCAATAGATGAGCAGATAGATCGGAATCCAGGTCAGGACCACGAAGTCCCAGTAGAAGACATTGTCGCCGACATCGCCAAAGCGGCGGCCGCTATGGCCATGGCGCGTGAACATCAGCACAGCCAGCACGATGGTGTCGCCGACATCGGTTATGAGATGCGTGGTGTGCAGCCCGAGCAGAACCCAGAGCATCGATCCATAAGCATTGGTGTCCCAATAGATGTTCAGCGCTGGAAACTCGAACCAGCGCACGACAAGCGGAGCCAGACCGAGCAGCGACATCACCACCATGCCGATCCGCACCGGCCCGATCGCGCATTGCTTCGCGTAACGTCTGAGGATGTGGTTCGGCACCAGGCTGAGGATGAGGAGCAGCGTCACGATCGTCCCCGGCCAATGGTTGGGCCGCGGAGCGCTTAGACGCCAGTTGGGCCACAGGGTCGCGAGATAGAGATAAGCGCCGGCCGCCAGCGCGAAGCCGGTGCCTTCGAGTGCCATGAAGCCCAGCGTGCCCCACCACGTCGGGCTGCGCGGACCATGTCCAAAGGTCGGCAGGCCGGAAATATCGGCGGCGGGGCGCTGGTTCATTCCTCGTCCTCCGGATCGCCCTTGGGCCAAAACCATCCGACCAAAGTGATGGCGATCGGCGCGGCGCCCCAGACAATCGCCCACGGCGTGAATATCGAATAGACAAAGGTACCGCCGACGGAGAGCGCCGCAAGCAGCGGCCAGATCGACGGCGTCGCCGATTTCTCGCGAATGTCTGGATGGGCTTCCGCAACGGTCGAGATGAGAAGCTCGCGCGCATCGACCCGCAACCCTGTCGCCACGGGCAGCGCTTCGCGCTCGGCCCAGAGCGGCTCGACATGCGTGACAATCGGAATGCGCGCGAAATTATAGCTCGGCGGCGGCGAAGACGTCGCCCATTCCAACGTTCCGGCATCCCAGGGATTGTTTCCGGCCGGTGCGCCCTTCAGCGCGCCATGCGCAAGGTTGAAAGTGAACAGGACGAAGCTCAGGAAGAAGAGCACCGCCCCGGCCGAGATGAAAAGGTTGATGTTTCCCCAACCAAGTTCGGCCGGATAGGTGTAGACCCTTCGCGGCATGCCCCACAGCCCGACGAGATGCATCGGGAAAAAGGTGGCATTAAAGCCGATAAACGCCAGCCAGAAATGCCAGCCGCCGAGGCGTTCGCTCATCATGCGGCCGCTGATCTTCGGGAACCAGAAATAAGCCGCGCCAAGCAGCGGAAACACCGAGCCGCCAATCAGCACGTAGTGGAAATGCGCGACGACGAAATAAGTGTCGTGGACCTGAAGATCCAATGGCACCGAGGCGAGCATCACGCCGGTTAGCCCCCCGATCACGAAGATGAAAAAGAAACCGAAGACGAACAGCAATGGGGTCCGGATCACCGGCCGGCCATCCCACAGTGTCGCGAGCCAGCAGAAGATCTGCACGCCGTTCGGAATGGCGATCATCATGCTGGATGCGGTGAAGAAGCTGGCGCCAACCTTGGGCAAGCCGGTGGCGAACATGTGATGAACCCAAAGGCCGAACGACAGGAAGCCGACCGCGATCAGCGACAGGATAAGCCCGAGGTGTCCGAAGGTCGGCCGCCTGGCGAAGGCGGGGATAATTGAAGACACCATGCCAGTCGCCGGCAGGAAGATGATGTAGACTTCCGGATGGCCAAAGAACCAGAAGAGATGTTGGAACAGCAGAGCATCCCCACCTTCCGCCGGGTTGAAGATGTGCGTGCCGACCAGACGGTCCAGGATCAGGAACGTGGAGGTGATCATCACCGCCGGCATCGCGAAGACGACGACGAAGGAAGTGACTAGCATCGCCCAGACAAAGAGCGGGATCTTGTCCAGCGACATGCCGGGGGCTCGCTGCTTGAACACCGTAACGATGGTCGCCACCGCGACGGCCAGTGACGACACTTCGGTATAGGTGATCATCTGCGCCCACACGTCAGCGCGCTTGCCCGGTGCGAATTCGGGACCGGACAGCGGCACGTAAGCAAACCAGCCGACATCGGGCGCCATGTTGAGCGCGAAAGACACCCAGGCGAAAGCGCCACCCGAAACGTAGATCCAGTAGCTGAAGGCGATCAGGCGAGGGAACGCGATGTTGCGGGTGCCGACCATCAGCGGCACGAGATAGATGCCGGTCGCCTGCACGATTGGCACAGCGAACAGAAACATCATCGTAACGCCGTGCATTGTGAACAGCTGGTTGTAGAGGTCCGGCCCGATCAGGCCGCGCCGTGGACCTGAGAGTTGGATGCGCATGGCGACGGCATTGAGCCCGCCCAGGCACAGAAATACGAAGGCGGTGATCAGATAGCGCCGTGCGATGACCTTGTGATCGACGCTCGACAGCGCCCCGATGATGCCGGGAGGCGTGCGCCATGTCCGCGCCAGCCAGCGATGCAGGCTGGCTTCGTCCATGCCGGTGTCGCGAGGTCCGTCGCGTTCGGGAGCAATGTCGCCCTTGGACGCTGTGTCCGGTTCCGGGATGTCGCGCTCGCCTGTGATATCGGCGCTGCTCATTTCAGACCCTCGAGATAAGCCACGATGGCGTTGAGCTCGTCGCCGCTAAGATCGACCACCGGCATATGGGATCCGGGCTTGACACCTTGCGGGTCGGCTATCCAGGCGGCGAGATTGCCGCGGCTCATCGTCAATGTTCCGGCGGCCAGGGTTTGCCGGCTGGCTATATGGGTCAGATCGGGAGCGACCGTTCCTCCCGCCGGCGTGCCGCCTATTCTGTGGCACATCACGCAGGGGCGCCTCAGAAACAGATCTTGGCCGGCTTTCGCCTCGGCATCGGTCGGCGCCGCGGCCGGCTGCAACTGGTCGTTCCACCACGCGTCGAACTTTTCACGCGTTTCGGCGATGATGAAGGTGCCCATGTTGGCGTGCTGCGCGCCACAGAACTCGGCGCATTGGCCTCGATAGACGCCGGGCTTGTCGGCCTTGATGTCGAGCACGTTCATGTGGCCCGGAATGAGGTCGAGCTTGCCGGAAAGGCTCGGGATCCAGAAGGAATGGATGACATCGGTCGAGGTCAGAAGAAGCCTCACCGGCTCGCCGGCAGGGATATGGATCTCGTTCGCGGTCGTCAGGATGCGGCCCGGCGTGGCATCCTCATAGCGCACCTCCCACCACCATTGATGCCCCGTGACCCGAATGGTCAGCGCTGCATCCGAGCCGATCGCGGCGAGCGTCCTGTTGGCGAAGAAGCTCAGCAAGGTCAGCCCGACCAGTATCACCGCGGTCAGCGCGACGGCGATCAGAACCACGCGAAGCTTCCGGCCGTCGGCGCCGACGTCGATCGCAAGCGGTTCCGCCTGCGCGCGCGACCGCATCATCAACGGCGCGGCAACCGAGATCATCACCAGCACCCACACCACCGCGCAGAGGCCGGTGAAAAACCAGATCAGCCATGCCAGCTCGCTCGCCGCTGGACCTTTCGGGTCGAGAGCCGATTGCCAGCCTGCGCATCCCTGGAGCAATAGAGCGCTGGCGGTGGCAAACNCTGGACCTTTCGGGTCGAGAGCCGATTGCCAGCCTGCGCATCCCTGGAGCAATAGAGCGCTGGCGGTGGCAAACGCCATCGAGACGAGGCGCTTCACGGCGACTTCCCCAGCGTGGCGGCGTCCGGCATTCGGTTTTCCGAGGGATGCACCATCATGTCGTCATTGCGCGATGGCGCAGCGGACGAGGGTGCATTGCCGCCCAGCGACCGAACGAAGGCAGCAAGCTCCCATATCTGGTCGTCGGGGATCTTGTCGCGGAAGCTCGGCATGCCGTTCGGCCGGCCGTCGCGGATGGTGGCATGAATGCTTTCCATCGAGTTGCCATAGATCCACTTCTCGTCCATCAGGGCCGGTCCCATGCCGCCGCCGCCATTGGCATGGCAGCCGGAGCAGTTGAACCAGCTGAACAGGCGTTTGCCCTCGCTCATGTGGAAGGCGTTGGCCTCGAAGCTCGCCGCCTTGTTGTCGGAAGGTGAGGGTCGCTGGCCGCCCGGCTCCAGCGTGGTCACAGGCACCGGCTGCTCGCCTGAGCCGAGCGCCGATTGCGGTCGCGTGTCGCGCTCCTCACGCTGGCAGGCGGCCAGGGCCATCGTCAAGGGCAGCACCATCGCCAGAGCCAGCCTCATCGCACCGGACTCCCGGGCATGTCCAGACGCGGTACGCCGTATTGCGCCAGAACCGCATCGATCTCGGCCTTGTGTCTGGCAAGCGCGCTGTTCACATCGCCGCGCAGCGCATCATCCTCGCGCCGAACACCCATCGAGATGTCATACATCAGCGGCAGTTGCGGTCCGTCGATGCGAGGCGTGACAGGGGTGATCCGGAGGGGTACCCTCTGCTTCTGGGCGAAATAGCCCGCGAGCGGACCCCAGACCACCGCGAGGTCGATTTCGCCGCTCGCCACCGCCTCGACGATGCGCGCCGGAGGATTGGGAGCGGAGTAATCGCCATAGACAGGGTAGCCGACGAGATGCCCGACGATGCCGCGGCGGCCGAGCGCCTGGACAGGCGGCGAGTTGGCGCCGTCGTCGCCGATGAGCTGAACACCGATCCGCAGGTCGCGCAGCCGCGGATCATTGAAGGAGGTCACATCCGGGCCGCTCTGGCGGGTCACAAAAACATAAGACGAACGATAGTAGGGCGCGGTGGTGCGCAGCATCTCCAGATTGGCCGGCGTGCCGGGCACGAGATCGCAGCGACCTGCCTTCAGCGTGTTGCGGATAAAGCCGCGGCGCTGCGCCCACCAGGTGTAGGTCAGCTTGGCGCCGAGATCGCCGGCGATGATTTCCGCGATCCTGTTCTCGAAGCCCTGACCTGCCGCGTTGGAAAAGGGCAGGTTGTTCGGGTCGGCGCAGACCCTGAGCTCGCGGGTGCCGGCTGTCGCTGGTAAGACCAGCAAGACGAGCGCGGTGATGCCGCGCGCCATCCGCGGGAATACATTCCGTGCCACGCTGTGGATCAAGCCGAATACATCAGGGCAGACGGAACACATAAAGCGTGCCTCCCGCCGTGGTCGCGTTCTTCAGGTCCTTCATCGCATTGACAAAGCCGAGCGCGGCGGTGGCATCGCGCGGGTCGAGATCGCCCGATACGATCGCGCCGGCCCAACCGCCGACTCCGGACAATATGGCGACATATTGGTGGCCGTCCGGGCCACGATAGGTGATGGGTTGACCGATGATGCCCGAAGAGGTCTTGAACTGCCAAAGCAGGTCGCCAGTCTTCGCGCTCACCGCCTTGAACCAACCTTCCATCGTTCCATAGAAGACCACGTCGCCGGCGGTCACCACCGCGCCGCTCCATACCGGGAAGTTCTCCTTGAGGCTCCAGGCTGGTTTCTCGGCGGCGATGTCCCAAGCGGTGAAGGCGCCGCGATTGCCGCCTGGGCCTGGGATCATGCGCACGTTCATTCCGACGTAGGGCGTGCCGGCGATGTAGTTCACCTCTACGCCTTCTTCGTCCATGCACAGATTGTTGTGCGGGATGTAGAGCAGGCCGGTTTTCGGCGAGAAGGCGGAGGGCTGCCAATCCTTGAGGCCCGAGGCAGTTGGGCAGATGTCACGGACGACCTTACCAGTGCCGGTCTTCTTGTCCGGGTTTTCCGTCAACTTCCCGGTTTTGAGATCGACGCCCTTGCTGGAATTGACAGGGCCATAGGGTTTTGCAGACAAGACCTCACCGGTGGTCCGGTCGAGGACGTAGAGATAGCCATTGCGCTCCGGCCGGACCAGCACCTTGCGCGGCTTGCCCTGCCAGCTCATGTCGAGCAGGACCTGTTCGTTGATGCCGTCATAGTCGTGCAGGTCGTGCGGGCTCCACTGATAGAACCATTTCGCCGCTCCGGTATCGGGATCTCGGGCAAAAATGCCGGATGTCCATTTGTTGTCGCCGGGCCGCAGATCCGGATTCCAAGGCCCGGGATTGCCGGTGCCGTGGAAGATCAGGTTGAGATCGGGGTCGTAGGAGATCCAGCCCCACATGTTGCCGCCGCCGATCTTCCATGCTTCTGGCGGCCATGTCGTGACGCCAAGATCCTTGCCTTTGTCCATGTCGTAATGCGGTTTGAAGTCCGGCCCGATCAGCACATCCTTGTCGGGGCCGGTATTGTAAGCCGTCCAGACGACATGACCGTCGCCGGCGTCGAGCGCCTTGACCCAGCCGCGAACGCCCATCTCGCCGCCGGAATTGCCGACCAGGACTTTGCCTTTCACCACCAGCGGCGCCATGGTGATGGTCTCGCCGATATTGATGTTGCCGATATGGGCGTTCCAGATTGGCTGGCCACTATTAACATCGAGCGCGATGGTATGGCCGTCGAGCGTATTGAAGAAGATGCGCCCGTCGGCGAAAGCCGCGCCGCGATTGACGACATCGCAACAGGCAACCCCTTGCGCGGCGGGCTCGGGATTGGGCTCGTACTTCCATTTCATCGGCGCGCCGGGCTTCGAGAGGTCGAGCGCGTAGACGATGTTGGGAAACGGCGTCACGATATACATGGTGCTGCCGACGACAAGCGGCGCCGCTTCCTGGCCTTTGTTCACCCCGGTCGAAAAAGTGAAGGCCACCTGAAGGTTCTTGGCGTTGCCTTCGTTGATTTCGGCGAGTTCGCTGTAGCGGGTCGAGGCATAATTCTTGGCGGGCATAGTCCATTGCCCATCGTCGGGCGGTGCGGCCGCGGCGGGCGGCGAGATAGTTGGCGACGGCGGAGCGTCCGAGGCGGCTGTCACCAAGGGAGCGCAGGCCAGCAGCAGCACCGCAAGAATTCCCTCAGAATATTTCCGGGGTGCCGCCGAGCGCTTGATAGGTGCCGCGTGAGCGCAGGGTCTTGCCGATTGCGCTGCTTGCGTCATTTTGGCGTCGAACCACCGACGCCGGCGCCCAGTTCATCCGCTATGTCGGCCTCGTGCCCGGCACACAGCGGATGACCCCAGCCGGAAGCGCTTTTCCCGCCGGGGTTGAGATCGTAGATAATGGCGTCCTTGCGATTGGGATTGACACCGGCCGGAACCTTGTCGAGGCCGAGGGCCGCGCGGACGCGCCAGGCGACATTGTGGTCGGCGCAGGAAGAATCGCCGCTGACGCCGAGGCCGCCCACAATTCCCTTGCCGTCGTAAAGGGCTAGGCCGCCGCCAAACACCACCACGCCTCCGATCGACTTGCCGATCAGCGGGTCGTTGGCGCTGCCGAACCTCTTGGCGTCGCCGGCAAAGGCCGCGGCTTGATTGGGGGGATTGGTGAACTGTAAGCCGAACAGCGGACCCCCTGGCTGCACCCCGGCATAAAGGTTGGAGGTGGACAGGGCCATGTTAGCCAAGCTGAGGCCATTGGCTGTGTTGGCCTTCTCAGCCGCGATCAACCTGCTGCCGGGCCACTGCGCATCGACCGCGGGCCCGCTGAAGGCAATGGCGCAGACTATACCGTCGCGGGCGACGATCGCCGCCCATTCGTTGGTCTCGAAGCCGCCATTTGCCGGGCCGCCGCTCGCCTTTACGTTGGCCTTCAACGCCGAGAGCAGCCTGTCGTGATCGGAAGGGCAAGGCGCCTGCGCCCAAGCAGCACCTTGCGGCATCGAGCCGAACGCCAAAGCCAGGAAACCAAGAGTTAGTGGCGAGAACCGACGATGTGCCATGGCCTCGATGCATGTTGTTGAACATCATCCCAACTGGCAGTCGGTTCCTTTGTTCCTCGATGCGAAAAAGTTTGTAACCGACCATTCCGCCGGCTGCGGCGAGTAAATCCTGAAACGGATTGGGCGGAGCTGAATCAGAAAACGGTCGCTGGGTCGGGCCGTTTCGCTGACCGGACGCACATGTCGCGACGACCGTAGCTACGCACAGTTCAAACCGCGGCCAGTCAGCAGAGTTTGGGCTGCTGTTGGCCGCTCTGGCTTTAAAGGGGCCGCCCAACGTCTTCGTTGCAGTCGATGTTGCCTCAAACCGAAGCCCAAAACGTGTTCCATTTGCCGGCACAATTGACAAAGCGTTTTGTCTGGACCCGCTTGGAACAACCACACGACCGCGTCGTTCGGTTCTCGATGGAACAGCTTCGTTCAGATTTCGCGGCCATGCTCCAGCCCGGCTACTGGATTGCTCTGGGGTTGCTGGTCGTGCCGTACGGGGTCGGCGTGTTCTTTCTCGTAAGGACCTGCCATTGCCTCTGATCGCGCGAGCAACCTGCAGTCTGGCGGATCGGGGTTAACCGTCCGCTTTCGGCAGGCGAACTGACGCAGTGTTCATTGGCACGGGCATGATCCGGCAGTTCGGCTCCAGCTTTGGCCCGGCTCGCGATTCAGCGTAAAATGGTTCAGGCGACGTCGGCCACGCCTATTCGCCGATAGATGAAGGCTTCCTCCGCGGCAGCAGTTTCCGCTGCGCGGCCTGTTCCGGCGATAAGGATGGCCATTCGCTCGTGAATCGGCGACTTGATGCAGGCCGGATCCGCAGCTGCGGCGTCACCGGCAATCGCCATCGCCTGACACCTACAGCCGCCCCAGTCGACGTCGCGGCGCTCGCAGCTTCGACACGGCTCCTGCATCCACCCGCTGCCGCGGAAGGCATTGAAGGCCGCTGAATCGGCCCAGATTTCGGCAAGCGTGCGCTCTCCGAAGCGCTCGAAGCGTAGCGAAGGAATCGTCTGCGCGGCATGGCACGGCAGCACGGTGCCGTCAGGAGTCACTATGAAGGCGTCGCGCGCCCAGCCGCCCATGCATGGCTTGGGATAGATGGCGAAATAATCCGGCGGGACGAAATCGATGTTGATGACGCCGGCAAGCCGCTCCTGCGCCGCCGCGACGATCTTCGCCTGTCGGTCGACCGCGGCACGTTCGGGCATCAGCACATTGCGATTGGCCAGCGCCCAGCCGGCATACTGGACGTTGGCGATCTCGAGCCGCTCGGCGCCCAATGAAAGAGCCATATCGATGAATTCCGGCACTTCCTCGATGTTGTGACGATGGATCGGCGCGTTGATTGTGAGCGGCAGGCCGGCCGCGCGGGCGCGGCGTGCCGTCTCCAGCTTTTTTTCATGGCTACCCCGGTGGTTGCCGATAAGGTCGGTGGTCGCCGGCCGGGCACCCTGAAAGCTCAGTTGTAGGTGGTCGAGCCCGGCTTCGGCAAAAGCCTCGATGCGGCCCTCGGCAATGCCGACGCCGGCAGTTATGAGGTTGGTGTACACGCCGCGCGCCGAAAGCCCGGCGATCAGTTGCTCGAGGTCGCGTCGAAGCGTCGGCTCGCCCCCGGAAAGGTGCACCTGGAGGACGCCGAAATCGGCGGCCTGCGAGAAGAGATCGAGCCAAGTCCGCGTATCAAGCTCGCGGTTTGCCTTCAGCAGTTCAAGCGGATTGGAGCAATAGGGGCACTGCAGCGGGCAGCGATGTGTCAATTCCGCAAGCATTCCGATCGGAGGCAGGAGGGGCTCGCTCATAGCTTCACCAGCAACTTGTCCGACCATTCCTGCAGGAAGGCGATGATGTCGGCCGCCACGGCCTCCTCCTCGGCGTCATATTCGGCGGCAAGATCGGCGATGATGTGGCCGACCGTGGACTGACCATTGCAGCGCCGCAATATGTCAACGCTGATCTCGTTCGGCCAGAACACCTTCTCCGGCGAAAGCACGGCGAAGGCCTGCCGCACGGGATCGTATTGTATGCGCACGTGCCTCGGCAGCGATGGCGCCGATCGCAGCGACACCACGGCTCTTTGGCGCCGCGCCATCAACTGGCCGCCCCCGGGCGGAAGGCGCCTGGCGGTAGGTTTCCCGGCTCGCCATAGGCATGTTGAAGCGCATCGAGCATGGCCCAGAGTATGTCGCATTTGAACACCAGCGCATCGATCGCCTGCTGCTGGCGCTCCGCCGTGTCGGCATGCTCGAGGACGTAGGCGAGGGCGAAGTCGGCATCACGCGATGCCTGTTCTGGCCGCCGGCTGAAATAGGCCACCGTGTCCTCGGTGATGTAATCGTATCTGGCCAGCATCGCCGACACCCGCTCGCCAATGATGGTCGGCGAGAACATCTCCGTCAGCGAGGAGGCGACCGCCTCGAGCAGCGTGCGGTTCGTGCAGAAGGAAAGGTAGGCGCCCACGGCGAAGCGGGTCGCCGGCAGCGCCAGCCTTTCGCTTCTAACGGTTTCTGTATCGAGCCCGAGCGAGGTGGCTAGATACAGCCAACGCGCGATGCCGCCGCTCCAGCCGTCCTCGCCGTCGTGGTCCTCGATCCGCTTGCGCCAGGCGGCGCGAAACGCCGGGTCCTCGGCATGAGCCAGAATCATGGCGTCCTTGCGCGGAATGACGGCCTGATAACAGTATCGGTTCAGCGCCCAGGCCTGCATTTCCCACTTCGACAGGGCGCCACTGGTCATCCTGTGATGGAACGGATGATGGATGTGATAGCGCTCGGCACCGACCTGCCGCAGCACGGCCTCGAGTTCGCTCTTGGACAGGCCGCCTCTGGTCGCGTTGCGGAAATCGCTCAAAATTCCATCTCCATCCCATCGTAGGCGACTTCCCAGCCAGCCGCCGTGACTGCCGCGTGTTCGGCGGAATTCTCGTCGAGGACAGGATTGGTGTTGTTGATATGGACGAAGATTCGGCGGCCGATCTTCACATCGGCCAGACCGGCGATCGACCCTGCTTCCCCAGACATTGCTATGTGCCCCATCCGCGTACCGGTTTTCTGGCCGACGCCGGCAGTGATCATCTCGTCGTCTGTGTAGACGGTGCCGTCGAACAGTAGGCAAGCGGCATCGGCCAGGTGCTCGCGCAAGGCGGCATCGACGCGCGCGCAGCCCGGGATGTAGACGATGGCGCCGCGACTGCCGGCCCCGGTGATCCGCACCCCGATCGTGTCGCAGGCGTCTGAGCTGTAATCGGCGTCTGGATGGGCTCTGTCCTCGAGATAGAGCGCGATCTTCCCGGGCACGGGAAAGCTCTCGACGGCCATGGCGGTTTCATGGCCGTGGGCGTCGCGGAGCACAACTTGCTCTTCGGCCGCCAGGAGACGCCGCGGCACGATCACCGGATCGAGAACGTTGAAAATCGAATTCGCCTCCAGCGTCGCCAGCACCTCTGCGGTCGCATAGATTGCGAAAGGCTGTCGTTCGCGCAGGCTGAGTAGGCCGGCGATATGGTCGACATCGGCATTGGTCAGCACCACCGCCCGGATCGGAGTCGAGCGCAGCGGTGCGTCGGCCGCGGGTTGCAGTTCGGCCGTTTGTGCAATCTGCTGGCGAATGTCCGGGGAGGCGTTGAAGAGAACCCAGTCAACCCCATTCACCGATGCGGCAAGGCTTGATTGGGTTCGCGGCCGCACCCCGGCCATCCCGGAGCGAGCCGCACGGCTCAGGTGATAGTTGCAGTTCCACTGCGGAAAGCCACCCCCCGCCGCGGACCCGATGATCTTCACGCGCATGGCGATGCCTGCTCCGCAGATAGCCTGTCGCGAAGACCTCACGCGCCACGGAGGCGCATGCACCTGTTGAGAGGAACCTGCACGTTCGCGGCTTATTTCCTGGGCGGAATTTCAGCCGGCAGATACCGCGAAATTTCGAAGCCCGCAGCAACCTGGCACATGGTCGGTTTCTTCCAGTTCTTTTTCATTGTTCTCTCCTGTTGAGCGGCTTCTGCTCGCGCCTCGGTATAACCAGCCACAGGTCGGCTTGGTTCCGTGCAAGAACCCGGAAAGGTCGATCTCGGCAGCACTGAACCGCCATCGTTGTCTTGGTGACCCAGCAATGAACAGGAGGGGCCGACAAGGCAGTCAGCTTTGCCTTTCGCCCATCCTGGGTGTTGTTGCCGTCCATTTGGCGAGGCTGTCGGATGAAGAAAACGATGAAAAGCGCGCAATTCGGGACTTGGTCAAAGGACGTGGAGGGCCGGCGAATTTGGCCGCGCGCCGCACACGCCGAAGGCGCGCCAGCGCCCTTGCCGTTATCGATGCCTCGGGCACCTGGCGGACGCCAAACCCCGTCGGCGCCGGAGACATAGCGGCTGAAGGCGAAGCGGAATTCGCCGACCAATCGCCTATGGCATTCATTTTTGGCCGCGACGGCGGCGTCTATGCTGGCCGGGGAGATGCTGTGGTTGCCTTGCTCAATGTCCTGGCCAGATGCGCCCCGGCTCGAGGGCGAGCTGGCGCTGTCGCGAGGGGCGGCCTCGAACGGCTTTTCACGCGGCTGGCACAAGGCGTGTTCTTGATATGGTGGACACAGCCGAAGACAATTTCCGGATCGAGGTCTGGGATAGCGAGGAGAAGACGCACCTCGAAACCATCTNTGGTGGACACAGCCGAAGACAATTTCCGGATCGAGGTCTGGGATAGCGAGGAGAAGACGCACCTCGAAACCATCTGTCGATCACCGGATGCGATGGTCAGCCAGGCGGCATGGCAGGCGGCGATACGCCGTCGGCCGGGCATGCTGCTGATCCACTACAATAGCCGTCACGTTGTGGAAAAGATCATCACGCCAGGCGAGGTGAAGATCCCCCCTCAGACGATCATCAATGGCAGCATCCATGCAGGACTGGACGTGGCCCTTGGCGATCTCCGCGAATGGCACACGTTGCGAGCTTGGTGCAAGAACTGTTCACATCATGCCGAGGTGAAGCCGGCAGCACTCATCCGGCGGTATGGCAAAGGCGCGCTGTTCAGCACTGTCGAGCGGGCGTTACTTTGCACGAGTTGCAACAAGGGCGGCCCGGTACGACTGGAGATCCACAAGCTGCCGCGAAACTGAAGGTGATGGCCGAGCGCTTGCGACCCGAAGCCGCCACCTCAGAAGACAAAATGCGTGCGCCTTGGTCCGGTTTTGACTGGTTGGCTCGGCAAAGCTTCCTGACCCGCTGGAATGTCCAGTATCGTTTGGAACCTTGCGAGCTGCTCCGGGAAATCCCGCGCAAGGTGTCTGACCACCCGCGCGTTTTCCATTAGCCGGTCGAGATAGAGCCTCGCCGCGATCACCTCCAGCGCCCAGGTGCCACGAAGGCTGGCGCAGAAGAGAAATTCATCGTTCAGCAGATCAAATTCAGCTTCCATGATAGCCAGCCCGTCGGCTGTCACCCCGACAAACTTCTTCCTCGGCCTGGAGGGATCCACCAACTGCGACGCCGGAGTAAGCGTTGCGAGGAGTTGCGCATAGTGAAAGCTCACTCTCTTCAGGGCGATCATGAGCTTTGCCGCTTTGAGCTGCCTTTCCGGAACCATCTTGCGCAAGGACGCGAAGACCTGTGGCGGCACATTCCAATCCTGCAAAAGCTCGATCACCTCGGGAGAAACTCCATTGACCAAGGGCCTTGGCGCGGAACTCTCCGCGAGCAGGTTCAAAGTAGGCCCTTCGATCAGGGCCTTCGGCACAGAGGCCAGGCTTTCGGCCGATAGCAGACGACGGAACGATTCCTGTTTGATCGGATATCGAAATATCTCGGTGATCGTCTCCTGAAGATGCCGAGAGATAATCGCCTCTGCGATCATGTCCCGCGTTCTTTGGCATTCAGCCTGATAGGTTCTGCACAGCCAGGGACCGGTGAACCACCTGTTGGGCTCGTGCATCTTTTCCAAAAGCGCAGCGTGCCTTGTGCGGCTATTCTGCAAAAGGCGGTCGGCGGCTTCCAAGCCTAAAACCGTGCGGCGCTCCGTCATGTGGCACTCCCGACGAATGTTCGCTCGGCCAGCGCAACGAGCGGATCAAGCGATCGGAAAACAAACCCATCCAGCTTCATTCCATTGTTGACATGGAAATCTCCTTTGAACCCCACGATTTCATGCATCGGAGCGATCAGGTAATCGCGAATGATCAGATTGCCCGGCTGCATGCGGATCAAGACGAAGATGTCCGCTATGGCCTCTCGCATGGCTCTCGAAGACCAGCGGGGATAGGCACAATGCGAGACGCGACACCTGGCGATTGCGAGCGCTACGGTCAACTCGCCATTGATGCGGATGATCTCCGTTTCAGGGGCCTGGGACGCGCGGCCGCCTGCCTTGTCGACCGCGACCAGCAGGTCTTCCATGACGCGATGGCGGATAGCCGTGAGGCGCCTGTCCGCAACGTGGGCAGTACTCGATCACGCCTTCTTGGCGAACGCCCAGACCATCAGCGGGTATTCCTCGTCGTTGCTCAGATCCCGCCACAGGCCGTAGGCGCGGACGGGGCCGCCGATATGGGCCCTGGCGCAGGCCTTGTTGCCCCAACCGTGGACCTTGACATTGGCTTCGGGAAAGCCGCCCTCGACCATCAGCTGTTTCAGGCCGGCAGGCGTCCATCGGTTGTAGTCGTGCGGCCTGGCGTGGACCCTAAACAGAAAGGGCGTCGCCACCATCGCCCAGCCGCCGGGCCGGGTCATGGCATGGATATTGGCCACTGCCGCCAGCGGCCGCTGGACATGTTCCAGCACCTGATCGGCGATGACGATGGAATATTTCTCGTCGGTGCGATCCCTGCAGATGTCGAAGTCGGGGAAATCGACCGATCTGTAGTTGGCGCACATCGCCCGCCAGTAGCGGTTCCAGCCGGGCGAGATCTCGATCACGTCGGAGGCTTTGCGGTTGCCGGCTTCGAGGAAGAGGGTGAACGCCTCGATCTGGCGGATGCGCAGCCAGTTTCGGGAATCGTAGCCGATGAGTCGTTTGACGGCGCGTTTGCTTTGATTTTTCAGGGCGGCAAGGCTTGTCGTCGTCACATCGACCTCCTCCAAAGCGCCCGCCTCAAAGACAAGGTAGTCCAAGCAAGTGGGCAAAAAATGACAGTGAGCCCACTTTCATCACCGCTTAGGGGCGCCGATAGCGCGGACATGAAAAAGGCGGATCCGGGGACGGGATCCGCCTTGCATGTCGACCGTGCTTCGGGGGGAAGACAGGTGTCGGCAAGCGTCCGATAGCAACGTCAGCAGGCGTCTACTGGGCTTCGGATGCCTAGAGTGTGAGCGCGTTTAGCGGCTGACACAATTAGTCCGATGGACGTAGCCTGCCATACCCATATCGCGGACGAGCGTCGGGCCAAGGTCTATTGGGGCGTCAGTAGCCGGCGAACACCGCCTTCAATAGTTGCCGTTGTAGTAACGGTCATCGCATGGTGCTGTGTAGATACGCCCGTAACGGTCCTGGTAGCGGCACATCTCATCGCCACGACGCTGCGGGGTGGTCGCGCTACCCACCACCGCACCCAGCAAGGCGCCGCTGGCCGCGCCGATGACCGTGCTCTTGGTGTTGCCGCCGATCGCCTGGCCGACGAGAGCGCCGCCAGCGCCGCCGATCAGCGCGCCGGTTCCGGCCCGCTGCTGGCCCTCGGTTTGCGCGCAGCCGGCGAGTGCCGCGGTCATGAGCACCGCCGCTATGGCTTTGTGAAAGGTCATGTGAGGTCTCCCTTAAAGGTTTGAAATCCCTACCGATCCTCCCGTGCGGTTGCATTGCGGCGGAACGGCGGCGCAGCTTCTCACGAAGTGAGTCAGGGTTTCCCATGAGTTGAAAGCCATGGTTTCCAAAGCGCAAACCTAGGCGCGAACGCTTCGATTTAATGTTGACTGGATTTGCCATTCGCTGCCCGCTAGAATTGACATTGGTCCGATGGTGCAAGGCGATGTATAAGATTGCTGCGGCGCGCGAACCTCCTAAGGAGCGGCGAAGGGTTCGCGCGGCTCAATACGTACGAATGTCCACCGAGCACCAGACTTATTCCCTTGAGAATCAGAAGGATGCAATCCGCGGTTATGCCGAGGTCATGGGGTACGACATCGTCGCCACTTATGAAGACCCCGGCCGTAGCGGGCTGCACATAGAAGGCCGGCCCGGCCTCAAGAAGCTGCTTTTCGACATTGAACACGGACTCGCCGATTACGAGACGGTCGTCGTATACGACGTGAGCAGATGGGGCCGGTTCCAAAGCGTCGATGAAAGCGCTTCCTACGAATATCGATGTCAGATAGCGGGTGTGCGGATCGAGTTTTGCGCCGAGCAATTCGCGAACGATGGCACCGTCGGATCCGATGTACTGAAGGCCATAAAGCGCAGCATGGCCGCAGAGTACAGCAGGATGTTGTCACAACGGGTCTTTTTGGGCCAGGTTAGGATGGCCTGCATGGGCTTCCACGTGGGCGGGATCCAGGGACTCGGACTAAGGCGCCTGATGGTTGACCAGTTCGGACAACCCAAACTCATCCTCGCCCGCTATGAACACAAGAACTTCCAGACAGACCGTGTGACCATCGTACCGGGGCCACCGGAAGAGATTGCCACTGTTCGATTGATCTTTCGCCTGTTCGTCAGGTCACGCAAAAACGAAGCTCAAATCGCAAAATATCTTAATGACCGGGGGATCCTGAACGACTTCGGAAGGGCTTGGAAGAGCTACGCCGTGCGCCGTGTCCTGACCAATGAGAAATATATCGGCAACAACGTCTGGAATAGACGCTGCACCAAGCTGAAAACCAAAGTTGCGTACAATCCCCCGGACCAATGGGTCAGGGCGGACAACGCCTTTGAGCCCATCATCAGCCGCCAATTATTCGAAAAAGCACAGCAAATTTTGAAATCGCTTTATCTTCACATGAGCGATGACGAGATGCTGGCAGCCCTCCGAAACCTCCACAAACGGCACGGGAAACTGTCGTGGGACATCATCAACGCAGCGCCCGGATGCCCTTCGGCCTATCGCTATAGCGCGCATTTTGGAGGTCTGCTCGGAGCATACAAGCTGATCGGTTGCCTGCCGCCGAGAAAGTCTCATTTCATCGAGATTGAACAGAACCGTGTGCCTGACGTTGTGCGGCATCGGCACGTCTGGGAGAAACGGCATGGTGGCGCCAGGCGCGGTCTGGAAGGGGTTTCTGAGGGTCGACTCGGTGGCATGCGGGGTGAAGATCGTTGGCGCCACAAGCGAGGCATCCAAGATCCACTTCAAGATTCTGAACCGCAAGGACGGCTTGCCCGTCAAGAGCGCCTATGTCGATGAAGAGACAGGCGACATCGTCGAAGCCGCGGATCAGATCAAAGGCTACGAGGCCGACAAGGGTGATTTCATACACGTGGAACCGGACGAGATCAAAAAACTGAAACTGACATCGCAGCATACACTCGATATCGATTCCTTTGTCCCGGTTGCCGAGATCGACACACGTTATCTGGAGAAACCCTACTACCTGATCCCCGCAGACGGCGCCTCTGTGGAGGCCTTTGCCGTCCTGCGCGATGCGATGGCCAAGAAGCGCGTCGCGGCCCGCTCCTGCGTCGTGCTCTATCAGCGCGGGCGCGAAGTGCTGATACAGCCCCTTGGAAAGGGAATGCTGCTGACCGAGCTGCGCACCCACAATGAGATGACGTCGGAAGACACCGTCTTCGATGACGTGAAAAGCCCAAAGTACGATGCGGATTTGCTCGAAATCGCGGGGCTGCTCATCGACAAGAAGGCGACAAAGTTCGATCCCTCGAAATTCGAGGACACCTACGAGGACGCGTTGATCGCCATGATCGACGCCAAGCGCAAGGGCAAAAAGCCCCCGAAACCGGTCCCGCAGCCCAAGGAGAACGTGATCGACCTAGCCTCGGTGCTTCGAAAGAGCCTTGCCAAGGAAGGCGTCAAGCAAGACCGGCCAACCGCCAAGAGCCGCAAATCAGCATAGTTAAAAAGCCAGCCGAGCCTTTCGACCCCAAGCGCGAAGCCATCTTCCGATATCCTGAAGTCCGGCACATCGAAACCGACCTCGCGAGTTGGCATAAGGCAGGAGAACTCGTTTTGGCCAAATGTACTGCGACATGGAGGCACCGACCGTCGGATGTTTCGGGCACGGTTCGCTCGACTCGCGCTCAGGATGGTGCTTTGCTGTCTTGCTTGCGAGGCAAGGAATCGTATGGCAAGGCTGGGTCGGTTCATACTCTGGCTGTTGATCGCCCCAGGCGACATTATCTCAGATCGGCTCGGTGTTACGAAAGAACAAAACCGCGACCTTGTTCGCATGCTCTTCAACTCGCTTTTCTGGATTTTAATCGTGATCATCGGCTTGGCGATCTGGACGTCACGGATGCCGGCTTTCCGATAGGCAAAGATGGGCACTACCGCGTTGCGACGAGATATGGTCGCTCGCCAATGCTGAACATCACGAAACTGCCGCGAGGTGCCGGCACATTCGCAGGAAAAAACTCTCCGATATCGAGCTGGATGATGCCATAAAACCGACCTCCGGCCCACAATGCGCTGACCACGATTATCGAGCACGGAGAGCAGTTGGAGATTGTACGCCACAACACGCAGTCGGCGACGTCGGCAAGGGTGAGTTCGGCACCTATTTCATCGGCTACGCCCGTTCGCCGCGCAGAATAGAGCAAATGCTGGAGAACATGTTCATTGGCGGGCCGCAAGGCAACTACGACCGGTTGCTGGACTTCAGCCGCGCAGTCACCGGTACTTTGTTCTTAATACCGTCGGCGACATTCCTGGAGAGCGTTGCGACGGGGCAAGCGGTCATTGATCGCTGGCCCGAGTCCGTCGGGCCGACTTATTCGGAGGCGTCGCCCTTTGGTTCGCCAGACCATACGAGAGAATACGAAAGAAACGGCTTGGCGAACCAGCTGCTGATATATTGATTTTCGATAGGAACGACGACCCTACGCGTCTAAATAACTCTTGTTTATCAGTTCGTTACCAAGCGGTTTGCCAAATTGATTCAAGAGGCTGATCCGGCCATCCGCTGACATTACTTAACTTATACCGAATGGCAGCTTTGCGCCTCATCTCGGTCATTCACGACGGCTCCGTTGCTGCGACACTTCAACCTGAGCGCACCACCCTCCGTACACCGCCCCTTCACTGGGGCGAGTCCGCATTGTGGAAATTGGGTGGCCAGACCAATGAGTATCAACAGCCTGTTCCGGGCGATTTTCCAGGCGGCCTCGACATGCGGCCGCGCTGCAGCCTCCCAGCAAAGATCGTTGTGGCCATCCTCCCGTTCACGCGCTTGCTCTATTTTCGCCTCGGACCTCCTCTTCCTCTGGACGCCATATTGGCCGACGCTAAATCAGAGCAATGCGACGTTCAATGCTGGGCCTTATGGTCTTTCTCTTTTGCACCACCATGCTACAGGCCGAAGCCTGGCAGCCCTTCGGTGTCCGGCAGCTTGGCTTCACGTTCGATATCCCTCCCGGTTTCGTGCTGGCGCAGCAATCGGACCACGGAGCGGCTTTTGAGGGCCCAAGAGATGCGTTTCTGGCCGTTTGGGGCGCGCGACTGGGCAAAGCCAGCTTTCGTGCCGAGATCGCGCATCGCATGATCGAGGACGCAAAGGCCGGTTGGCGTCTGACCTATCGGCGCATAGCTCCAAGATGGGCGAGCTACTCCGGGATCAGGAATGGCGAGATTCGCTATGTCCGCGCGATATTGGTCTGCGACCAACGCGCGGCACTTTTCACCATGAATTATAGGAAATCGGAAAAGGAACCGTATGATCCTATTGTCGAGCGTATGGTGAGGTCCCTGAAGGCACAAGGCTGTTCATGAGGTTCCGGGTGGCCGGCACAAGCGCACCGCCACGGGATGGGCTCGTGATCGCCTATCGCTGGAATATCCGGCGCGTGCTCGGCGCGGGTGAGGGAACCTAAAATCCCCAGACGTGTTTCGCCCGGGCAAGCAAAAATCCGAAGGAAAAAGCATCCATGGGCGCCCAATTATCACGCGATTTTCCCCAGCCCAAGCCTCGCAAGGAAAGACCAGGGACACGCAGGAGGCTGCCGCCAAAACCCCCGGACAAAACGAATGACTGGGATCGAGACCAGGTGCACGGTGATGGCGACACGATAGATTTGCAGCCGCGGCCGAAGGGCCAGCGCTAGAATCGCGTGCGGCCTTCACTGCAGCGGGAGGACCACTAGTGTGGGTCAGAGCACCGTTGGTGTCGGGAACACAGTGCCTAGGGGCGAACATCAGTTCCAAACGGGTTCGAACGCGATCTGCAAATTATGCCGTTGCGCCTCGGCGCGTGCAATGCGTCGGCCGATGGAACATCGTCAATGCCGCGGCCGTTAATGATCTTGGAGGCGGCCGCATGCACCTTGTCCAGATACTGCTTCCTCGTTCCGACAACGCCGGAGAGCCCTTCGCCAACGAGGACTTCGACTGTGTGAAGGAAGAACTCGCCAATACCTTCGAAGGTGTCACTGCGTATTTTCGAGCGCCCGCGGAAGGGGTGTGGAGGCAGGGCAAAGAGTCCGGCCTGGACGAGATCGTCATCTTCGAGGTGATGACGNATGACGGAAGAGGTCGATCTTCCCGATTGGCGGAGGCGCCGAGCGGAGTTGGAGCGCCTGTTCCGGCAGGACATGGTGATCATCCGATACCTGCCCATGGCGTTGGTCTAAGCAGGCCTGAAAGGTCACGACGCGTCCGGGCCGATCTTGATAGCTTTTGGCGTCTTTAGCCCAAGCGGAACTGCTCTGCCACTCTTTCGCGCCAAACTCCAAGAGCGGCGCAACGACGTGTGGTGTTTAGGGAACGGCGCCTCAGCATCCGCAATGTCTCACCCGTGTCCACCCAACTGCACAGCAAGCATTCCAAAGCCAATCGCGCGCGCGATGTTGGAACATCGCGGATGCTGGGACATTTGTGACGGATGCGGTTGCAAATGCAAGGGATGCCAAAAATGGGCAGCTTGCTCATGACTGTCTGGTGTCTGGTGAAAGAAAGCGTGGTCGGGTTCATCAACGACAATGCTCTCAGTCATGGCGCGGCAATGGCTTTCTATGCCACCACTTCTCTGGCGCCAATTTTGCTGATCGTCGTCGCCATTGCAGGCCTTGTTTTCGGTCACGACGCTGCACAATTGGCTTTATCCGCTCAGATTTCGGGCCTGATGGGCCCACAGAGCGCAAATATCCTCCAGGCCGCGCTGCAGAGCGCGTCAAGCCGGCTCTCCGGAAGCTGGGCTGCGGTGATCGGAATAGTCACCTTGTTGGTGGCTGCGTCGGGAGTCTTTGGCGAAATGCAGCAATCGCTGAATACGATATGGAAGGTTAAGCCTCAGGGAAGTTCGTTTTCACGCCTGGTCCGCGCCCGTGCCGCAAGCCTCGGCTTGGTGGCCGCGCTTGGCTTCATGTTGCTCGTCTCTCTGGTTGCGAGCGCAGCGATATCGGCAGTGGGAAACATCATCAACGCGCATCTGCCATTCGGCAAAATCGTCATTAGTGTGATCAACGCGGTCGTTTCCTTCGTCCTGATCTCGGTGATGTTCGCCGCCATCTACAAGGTTCTACCCGACCGAACTCTCGAATGGCGCAATGTCCGGGTTGGGGCCGTTGTGACCGCGGCTCTGTTCACGCTCGGAAAATCCCTTATCGGCTGGTATATCGGTACCAGCGCAGTGGCATCCTCATATGGTGCCGCCGGTGGCCTGCTCGTGATCCTCCTTTGGGTTTACTACTCGTCGGAAATTTTCCTGCTCGGGGCCGAATTCACGCGCGCCTATTCGACACGGCAGCAGGTCCGACCTGAACGCATCGGCTGACAGTCCTCCGTCTGTCGCATTTCGCGCAGAGGCAGAGTCCAATTCGGCGGGGCGTTGTCGCCCTCCGGTGGCTGCGGGAGCGCAACGATGACCGCCCTTCATCTGATCGAGCAGGCCTTCGCCAAGATAAACATCTAATTCCTCGTCAGAACCAAGTCACGAAGGCTGGCATTCGGGTCTTCGGTGATCCCCTTGGATCGTCCTTCCGACCGAGCCCAGTTGGTCTGAGCGTGGAGCAGTTCATCCTCACCAGTCAGGCCGCTCATAAAGCCAGAGGACGTGCGCAGCAATGCGCTCGCCGTCCTGCGAAGCGACCGGTGCGCCGCGCCCTTTGCATGCGGCCTCACAAACGTCGGTTCCGAAAATCGACCCGGATACAACATACCTTCCGCTGTTCGAATACTACCGCGAGGTTTGATTACACCGGGTCACCGGAGCAACAATCACCTAGGACTGTCATCGCTTCGACCCTGTCACAAATTTGTCAGGCTCGACATCCTTGAGTACCTTCAAGGTGCTGAGAGCCCTCAACGGCATCACACAGTATTCCATGGTGGAAAGCGTCGAGCCGATAGCCAATCGCGTGGGAGATCGAAGATCTTCCATTTCCCCAGAATCACCCGCACCAACAAATGTCTAAGGAGACAATTTTCATGAAAGCGATCGTAGTGACGGACCAGGCTGCCGGAACGGCCGGGATGCAGCTGGTGCAGCGGCCCGAGCCGCAGGCGGCAATAAACGATGTCGTGGTTGAGGTTCATGCGGCGGGATTC
>NZ_AYWR01000027.1:0-69707 GCF_000502935.1 Mesorhizobium sp. LNHC221B00
TGTTCCGGGTTTCTTCCTGGCTGCCGGGTTCTCGGGGCATGGCTTCGGCATCGGACCCGGCGCCGGGCATCTCGTCGCCGATCTGATGACTGGTTCCAAACCGATCGTCGATCCGCAATCCTACGATCCCAGGCGCTTCGACGCTTCAGCCTGGGGGAAAGTTGCCGACTTCTAAGGCACGATACATTGCGACATCTAGACATGGTCTCCGCGACGCCATGAGCCGTCCTGCAGAAAGGCGCCGACAGGCGCCGGGCGGACAGGCGCCTGCCCGCGAAACCGGCCGACAGCGCCAGGCGTGCAGCCGGTCTGCGCCGCGATGAGTTCGACGGCGGCCAACTGACAATAGCGCCCCTGGCATCGTCCCATGCCGACGCGCGACAGCGCTTTGACCATATTGGCTTCGCTGCCGCCGAAATCGGAGCTCTGGCGCACGGCCGCGGCGGTCACGTTTTCACAGCGGCAGACGACCGCGTTGTCCGGGAGTGCCCGCGCCATCGCCGCCGGCCAGGGAAAGGCGCGAACCAGACCACGGGCAAAGCGTTCGAGCCGCGCGAGCTTGCGCAGATCGGCACCGAGGGAAGGCGCCGGCAATCCGAGATCGGCAAGNACGCCGCCGCGGCAACGCGTCCCGCGATCTCCGCGCCATCTGCTCCCAGAAGACGAACTCCATCGCCCGCAAGATAGACTCCGCCGCCGGCGCGCCCCATCCGGTCGGTCTTTGGCAGCCATTGCCGCCACTGCTCGTCATAAATGAAGGCGCATCCCGCCAAGTCTGCGAGATGCGTCTCCGCCCGCAAATGCCAGCCCATGCCTATCGTGTCGCATGACGTGAGGTGTTGCCTTCCGCCGGCGTCGCGCCAGCGCATCGCTGAGACCCCCTTTCCGTCGGCGACGATCCGTTCGAGCTTCACGCCCGCATGGTAGCGGCCGCCGAGCCTCGCCCGCAGGGCCAGACCGCGCAGCGCGACCAACGGCCGGGCGGCAAGGTCCCAGAGCCCCCGCATCTGCTGGCGCCAGGGGGAGGTGTCGAGCACCGCCGCCACATCCGCTCCAGCCTTGATGAGCTGAGTGCCGACCAGCGTCAGCAAAGGCCCCGATCCGACGAGCACGATGCGCCGCCCGAGCGCGACGCCCTGCGCCTTCAGCGCGATCTGCGCCGCGCCAAGGCTGTAGACGCCGGCGCTCTGCCAGCCGGGGACTGGAGCGACACGATCGGATGCGCCGGTGGCAAGGATCAGGCGATCATAGCTGACTAGCTGCACGCCGCCCTCCCCCAGCATCTGCAGCCGACCTTCATGCACTGCTATGACCGAGCTGTCCGCGCAATGGGTAAGCCGCCCGTCTGCCACCAACCGATCGAAGAGCGCATGCAGCGCGCGCGCCTTCGCCGCCTCCGACCCATAAAGCTGCTTGGGCGTGCGGACGAACCCATCAGGTGGGCGGCGATAGATTTGGCCGCCGGCGCGATTGCCTTCGTCGATCGCCACCGGATGAAGTCCCGCCTCGACCAGCGTCGCGGCCGCCCTTATGCCGGCCGGACCGGCGCCGACGATCACGATCCGCGGCGACGAGGTCTCGCTCACGGCCAGCTCTCCGGTGGCGTCGTGCGCAACCGCATGCCTGGATTGACAAGTGACGAGCACGCCCGCATGCGCGGTCCCTCGTCCTGCCAGACCCAGCAATCCTGGCAGGCTCCCATCAGGCAGAAGCCGGCGCGCGGCTCGGGTCCGAATTCGGATTTTCGCAATGCGTGTCCTGATGCCAGCATGGCGGTCAGCACGGTGTCGCCCGCAAGGGCGCCGCGCATCTCACCGTCGAGAAAGAAATGCACCACTGCGCGGTCGCGCTCGGCCAGCCGGACGATGCGGCCGGCGGTGATCATTCCGCTGCCTCTCGCACGGTGCGAGGACTGGGCAGTTCGGGGAACCGTTCGCAGACCGCATCGAATGCAGCCTGGACGCCTTCCTGTCCCGAGCGCCCTTTCATGCGACGGAATATCTCCGTCTTGGCGAAAAACCGCCAGTGGATCGGCAAGTCCCGCAGTATGGCGGTCAGCAGGTCATAGGCCGCGGGCGTCCACTGCGCTTCGTAGCCATCGCGCTCCGGACCGAAATGAAAATGGCCGACGGCTGGTCCCTGCCGCGCACGCAGTCTTTCCGTCGCCTGCACGTCGACCTCGCCGTCACGGATGACGACCCCATAGTCGCGCTCGGCAGCCGTTCGCGTGACATAGCCACGCCGCACGTCCTGCGCGACGCGCCAGGGTTCGCGCTCACGCGGATCGCCGCGCCCGCCGCCCCCGGCGGAGCGGATATCGAGCACGTCACCAGGCTGCAGCACCGCAGTGTCGATGTTGCCCAGCCGCCGCTCGTGCTCGGTCCCTGGGTTGACGATCATGTCCGATAGGCCGGCTGCCTTGCCGCCCAGCACGCCCCACGGACGAAAGAAGCTGCGGTCGCGGTTGCGCGCCGTGATCCTGGAGTCGGGGGCGAAGACACGGAAAGCCATCTCGGTCGCCAGGCCGCCGCGCCAGCGCCCTGCACCGCCACTGTCCCTGGCGAGCCCGTATTTCACGAATTCGACCGGGGTCTCGGTCTCGGTGATCTCGATCGGCGTGTTCTTGAGATAGGCGGCATCCGCGCCCGATCCATTGGTCCCGTCGCGATGCGGCATCGCGCCGCCGCCGCCCACCACGGGATTCACCGCCGTGATGACAGTCTTGCTGGTCCGCTCGTCCGTGGTCATGACATTGACGATGCAGTTGTTGCCGGCAGGTGCTGCGGGCAGGCGCTCCGGCACGGCTTGCGAGAAGGCGCCGAAGATGACGGACCGCAGCCGGGCGCAGGTGAGCGAGCGCATGCCCACAGCAGCGGGATGGACCGGATTGAGCACCGAACCTTCGGGCGTGATGCAGGTAAACGGCCTGGTGAGGCCCGTATTGAGCAGTATCTTCGGGTTGAGCGTGTAAAGCACGTAATAGACGCCCACCAGCAGCATGGTGTGTCGCGGGTCGCCGCCTGAAGGGACGTTGAGCGAGGAGCCGAGCTGCGGATCGGAGCCGGTGAAGTCGAGCACCGCCTCGTCGCCTTTGATCGTCAGCGTCAGCTTCAGCCTGCAAGGATTGGCTTCGACCGAATCCTCGTCGGCATAATCGGCGAACTGCCATGTGCCGTCCGGCATGGCGCGCAGCACGTCGCGCGCCTGCGCCTCCGCATGGTCGAGAAGCGCGGAAACGCCCTCGATGAAGCCGGCCTTGCCGAACTTCTTCACGATCGCCTGGATCTTGCGCTCGCCGGTGTTGAGCGCGCCGACCAGCGCCTTGATGTCGCCGATGTTGAGGTCGGGCTTGCGCACATTGGTGCTCATGATCCGCAGGATCGTCTCATCGAAGACGCCCTCGTTCACCAGCTTCATGGGTGGAAAGCGGATGCCTTCCTGATGGATTTCGGTCAGCGCCCTGCTGAGCGAAGCCGGCACCGCGCCGCCCATGTCGGTGTTGTGGATATGCCCTCCGGTCCAGGCGACGATCTCGCCGTCGACGAAGACCGGCTTCCACAGATGCGTGTCGGGCGCGTGCGTGGCGACGTGGCCGGAATAGGGATCGTTGGTGAACGCAACGTCCCCCGGCCGGTAGTCGTCGACCATCGCGATCGCGCGGTGATATGAAAGCCCCGGATACCAGGTGGCGCCGAGTTCCATCGGCACGGCGAAGGTTGCGCCTGAACGGTCCATCAGCATCACTGTAAAATCCTGCGTCTCCTTGACGAAGGCGGAGTGCGCGGTGCGGTGCAGCGTATGGGCCATGTTCTCGGCGGCCGCGCGGGCGTGGTTGGCCAGGATCTGAAGGTTTGTCCGGTCAAACATGGCTTTACTCCGGGAAGGTCAGCAAAAGGTTGAGGTGACGGTCGACCCTTGCCTGCGCTCCCGCGGGAATGGCAAAAGTGGTGTCTTCCTGCACGACCACGGCAGGACCGTGGAATTTGCTGCCGGCTACGAGGGCGTGCCGCTCGTAGAGGTCGACGGTCTCGACGTTCAGGCCCGTATAGACCGGGAGCCGGCGCGCCGGGATGGCCGCAACTTCCACTTCTTCGGCCTCAGGGAGGGATAGTTTCGGTCCGGCGCCTATGGCGGACAGCCGGACATTCACAAGTTCTATCTCGCCGTCCGGGTCGTGGAAATCGTAGAGCTGCTGATGGGTGAGGTGGAAGGCCTGTGCGATGGCGACCGCATTCCCGTCCGTCAGCCATTGCGGCTGAAGGACGACCTCGATCTCATAACTTTGTCCGACATAGCGCATGTCGCAGGAGAGGTTGAGCTCCGCCTCCGCGTCATGACCTTGCGCCGCAAGCCAGTCGCGCCCCTCACGCGCCAGAGCCTCGAAGGCCTCGCCAATTCCGGCAAGCGACATGTCCGACAGCGGGCTGAAGATGGTGCGAATGAAGTCTCCGCGCAGATCCGCCACCAGCCCGCCCAGCGCCGACACCACGCCGGGCCGGCGGGGCGCCATGACGCGTTTCATCCCGAGTTCGCGGGCAAGGAAGGCGCCGAGCATCGGGCCGCCGCCGCCGAAGGGCATCAGCGTGAAATCGCGCAAGTCGACGCCGGCGCGCGAGGCAAGCTTCTCGACGTCGACGAACATCTCCGACACGGCAATGTCGAGGATCGCCTGCGCCGTCTGCTCGATCGGGCGGCCGAGCCGGGCGGCAAGCTCGCCGACCGCGCGATGCGCCAGTCCGGTATCGATGCGGAGCTGGCCGTAGGCCATCTCGCTGTGACCGAGCCATCCGCACACCACCATGGCGTCGGTCACCGTCGCGTGCTCGCCGCCGCGGCCGTAGCATGCCGGTCCCGGTGTCGAACCGGCCGACTCAGGCCCAACCCGCAGCACCCCTTGCGCGTCGACGCTGGCGATCGAGCCGCCGCCGACGCCGATCGAGCTCACCGATACCGAGGGGATATGGAGCGGAAACTCGCCGATCAGTTCGCCGGTGCCGAACTGCGCCTCGCCACCGATGATGAGTGCGAAGTCGGCCGACGTCCCGCCGATGTCGAGGGTAAGAACCTTGTCTTCGCCGGCCTGACGCGCCAGCCACGAGGCACCGATGACGCCGGAGGCCGTTCCCGACAAAAGCATGTTCACGCAGGCGCGCTTGCCTTCGGCGGCGTTCATCAGCCCGCCGTTCGACTTCGTCAGCATCGGGCGGGCCGGCACGCTGCGGTCCTTCAGCCGCTCTTCCAGCGCTGTCAAATAGCCCGAGACGCGCGGATGGACATAACCATTGAGTATGGCGGTCGAGCCGCGCTCGTATTCGCGGATGACCGGCCACACCTCGGCCGAAGAGAAGACGAAGAGGTCGGGAGCGAGACGCGCGATCGTCGCCTTGACGGCAGCCTCCTGCGCGGCGTTGCGCCAGGAATGGAGGAAGGAGACGATGATCCCCTGCGCCCCATCCGCTTTCGCCGCTGCCACCGCGCTGGCCACCACCGCCATGTCCGGTGCCTGGGATTCACTTCCGTCGGCGCGCATGCGGGCCGGAATGCCGAACACCATGTCGCGCGAGATCAGCGGGTCCGGCCGCGAGCAAAACAGCGAATACATGTGCGGCATGCGGAGCCGCGCCAGTTCGATGACGTCCTCGAAGCCGGCATTGGTGAACAGCGCCAGTGGTGCGCCCTTGCGCTGGATGATGGTGTTGATGCCGACCGTTGTCCCATGCACGAAGCGCGTCACGCGTTTGGGATCAAAGCCTTCGCGTTCGGCCAGAAGGGTGAGGCCCGTCATCAGTTCGGCGCCCGGATCTTCTGGCGTCGTCAGAACTTTCAGCGAGGCCACGCGCCCAGAATTTGCTTCCAGCGCGCAGAAATCGATGAATGTGCCGCCGATATCGACGCCGACCTTCCAGTCGGCTTCGTTCCGCGCCTCGTCCGCCGCGATGGCACCATCCATGATGCGTCCCTTCCTGTCTGCCAAGCAAAACTGGCATGCCGGATGGTGCGGGTCCAAGACGTATGATGAGCAAGGACATAAGCCTTGCTTATGCTTTCGAGCGACGCTCACCCAGCACGGCGGAACAGGCCGCGCGGATCTGGTCGCGCATCAGCTCATCGGCCCGCGAAAGTGCCCGTGTGCGAGACGTGAGCAGCGCAATCGGAAATTCCGGCCCATTTGCGAGCAGCCTGACCGCAAGCCCGGCAAACTGATGCCAAGGCAGCAGCGCGTCGACCAGGGCGATGCCCAGACCGGCCTGGACAAAACCGACCGCGGAGATGGATACGTCGATCTCGAGCGACGGCGAAAGCGTCACACCTTGCGCGCGTGCAGCGTGGGCCAGTTCGTCGGCAGGACGGGTGTTGCCCCGATACGATATCAATTCCTCGCCTGCGAGATCGGCGAGTGTCAGCTCGGTTTTCCCGGCCAACACATGCCCGGTGGGCAGCAGGCAAGCAAAACCGACGCTGCCGATCACTTCCGCCTCGATGTCGGGAGGCAGGCGGTCGTCCATGGCTACGCCGAGACTGGCGTCGCCGGCGCGAAGCATGTCGACGATGGCGGCGATCGGCGCGCTATGAGCGCGCAACACTATGTTGGGATGCTGAGCCCGGATTTTGGTGAACGCGCGCGGCAATATCGCCATGGCCGGCGGCGGCGAGGCCGCGACCCGCACCAGCCCCGTCCGCCCCAGACGCAGGTCCGTCGTCTTGCGGCGCAAGCCCTCCAGCCCCGCCGACAGCCGCTCGGCGTCGGGGAAGATCTCGAGCGCCTCCGGGGTCGGCCGCAGCCGGCCCTTAACGCGCTCGAACAGCGTGAAGCCGAGTTCGTCTTCGGTGTGGAGCAGGATCTGGCTCAAAGCGGGCTGGGAGATGTTCAGCATCCGCGCCGCGGCGGTCACGGTGCCCGCGCGCATGACGGCGATGAACACTTCGAGCTGCCGGGCCCGCATTGCCACTCCATAGGTTAAGCTTATGGGTTCTGTCCAAACCCATCTTTGACGCAATGCCACGGCGCGGACAAGATCAGTCAAAGGATAGAGTGCTGTTCTGCAAGAGGCCGCGCCATGGATGTGATCGTGCTGGGCGGCGGACTGATGGGAACGGCTTCTGCCTATTTCCTGGCCCGGCGCGGCGCGCGCGTTACCTTGATCGAGCGCAATCGGATCGGCGCAGGAGCAACGGTTGCCTCCTTCGGCAACATTCGGCGCACGGGGCGTCATCTGTCCCAGCTTCCGCTGGCCCATCGCTCGCTCAGGCTGTGGGGCGAGGCCGAAAAAATGCTTGGCCGCGACGTGGAATTCCGCGCTACCGGTCATATCCGGCTGATCTTCGATGAAGATAGCCTCGCCGACATGCGGGCCTATGCCGAGGCGGCGCGGCCCTGGGGGCTGGACCTCGAGGAGCTCGGCCCACCCGAGATCCGTGCCCGCTTTCCCGGTCTCGGTCCCGAGGCGATCGCGGCGTCGTTCTCGCCGCAGGACGGCAGCGGCAATCCGAGGCTGATCGCACCGGCATTCGCCGAGGCCGCCCGCAAGCTGGGCGCGGAAATCGCCGAGGCGACTGAGGTCGAGACGATCCGGCACACAGGCTCCAGCTTCCTTGTAGCCAGTTCAAAAGGTGCATTCGCCGCCGAGTGTCTGCTCAACACCGCGGGTGCTTGGGGCGCGCGCATCGCCGCGCAGTTCGGCGAAGCGGTTCCGCTCGACGCCCGTGGCCCGCAGATGGGCGTGACCGAGCCGCTGCCGCATCAGATCTTGCCGGTGGTCGGCATCTGGACGCGCAACAAGGACCATGGCGCCTATCTGCGTCAGGTCGAGCGGGGCAACATCGTCTTCGGCGGAGCGGCCGAAAGAGCAGCGGTGAACCTCGATCCAGGCCATGCGGCCGCCGACCCAATGCGCCTGCCCACGCAGTTGCGCGCCGTCGCGCGACTGCTGCCGGCGATCGCGCAGGCTACGGTCATCCGCACGTGGTCCGGCTGCGAGGGTTATGTCAGAGACATGCTGCCGATCATGGGACGCTCGGCGACGACGCCACGCCTGTTCCATGCCTTCGGCTTCAGCGGACATGGCTTCCAGCTCGGTCCGGGCGTGGGCGATGCCATGGCCGAGCTCATCATGACCGACAGTTGCGAAACGCCGCTCGACGATTTCAGGGTCGATCGCTTCGCCCGCGCGGCCTGAAGAAAGCAGCTGGTGACATCCGCACAGCCGCTGCCGCCTCGATAGCAATACGGCAGCGGGTGTTTGCCGGGTCGAAAATTCCCTATGATAGGGGCTAATCTCCGGCTAGCGGAAACTCGTTGGCGATGGTGACGTGGTGGTGAATGCGGCCCTCGAAATATCTGCCCAGCACCGCCTCGGTCGCGGCGCGGGATTCGTCACGAACGGGGCTGGCAAGGGCCGCGTCGACAGCCGCCATGTCGGGGTAGTTGATGGCCAGGATCATTGGGAATTCCGGCGCGCCGTCGTCGCGCTTCTCTGCAAAGCTGACGCGCACGTCTAGCGCACCGGGGAAGGCCTTCCATTTCGGCAGGACAGTCTCGATCACGTCCCGGCGGAACGCCTCCGTCTGGCCATCCTTCACCTTGCCTTCAAACAGTGCGTAGCGCGTGATCATTTGCCGTCCTCGTCCTTGCGTTGGAAAAATTCCATCAATGCGGCCTGATCCTCGCCGCCCAGTCCGGCGGCTGTCAGCAGCCTGTGCACCTCGGCGCAGACGGCCGTCAGCGGCATCGCCGTGTGTGTCTGCCGCGCCAGATCCTGCGCGGCATTGAGGTCTTTCACCATATTGTCGATGCGGCCGGTGCGGCGGTAATCGCGGGTGGCGAAGCGCGGCAGGTATTCCTGCAGGATGGCGCTGTCGGCGCGGCCGCCCCTCAGCGCCTGCGGGATCTTCAGCACGTCGACGCCGGCATCCAGCGCCAGCCGCGTCGCCTCCGCCACCGCCATGAAGTTCAGCGCGCACAGCACCTGGTTGATCAGCTTGGTCGTCTGGCCGGCGCCCGCCGGACCCATATGGGTGTAGTTGGCCGCAACATCGCGCAGCACATTGTGGGCATCCTCGACGTCATCCTCTTCGCCGCCGGCCATCAGTGTCAACTCGCCGGTAAGCGCCTTCGGCGCACCGCCCGAGAGCGGGCTGTCGACCCAGCGAAAACCCTTCTCGCATGCATCGGCGGCGAGCTGACGCGTCGCATCGGGTTCGATGGACGACATGTCGATGATCAGCGTGCCAGGCTTCGCTCCAGTCGCCACGCCGCCGTCGCCGAACACCGCGCGGCGCACGATCGCCGCCGAATTGAGACTGAGGATGACATAGTCGGACGCGCCAGCGGCCTCGGCCGCACTTGCCATGGGGGTCGCGCCTCTGGCGACCAGCGCCTGAACCTTGACCTTGTCGAGATCGAACACGGCGAGGCGATTGCCGGTGGCAAGCAGGCGCTCACCGATCGCCCCGCCCATGGCACCAGCGCCGATCAGTGCGACTTTGTTGGTCATGACGGCCACTCCTCGAATTTCGTTGTTATCTCCGCGACAATCTCCTTGAGCGGCGCGTCGATCGCCACCCTGATCGCGTTCTCGTCCTTGCCTGGTATCTCCAGCGTCGCGAACTGGCTGTCGAGCAAGCTGGTCGGCATGAAGTGGCCGGTGCGTTCCCGCATTCGACGGGAAATCAGTTCCCGCGAACCGTCGAGATAGATGAACAGCACCGGCGCACCGGCCCGTTCGGTGATGAAATCGCGATAGGCTCGCTTCAACGCCGAGCAGCCGACGATGACGGGCATTGTGCCTGGCCTCAGGGTTTCGCCGACCTTTGCCAACCACGGCCACCGGTCGCTGTCGGCAAGCGGAATGCCGGCGCTCATCTTGGCGATGTTGGCCTCCGGATGCAGCTGGTCACCATCCCACATAGGTCGCCGAGATCGCGCGGGCGAGTGCCTCGCCGATCGTTGTCTTGCCCGACCCCGCAACGCCCATGATGACCATGCGGCGGGGCTGATCAGATCGACGCTGTGATGCCGCCATCGACATAGAGGATATGTCCGTTGACAAAGGATGACGCGTCGGAGGCGAGGAAGACGCAGGCCCCGACCAGTTCTTCGACCTTGCCCCAGCGACGGGCCGGCGTGCGCTTTTCGAGCCATCCGCTGAATGCAGGGTCGGCGACCAATGCCGCATTGAGCGGCGTGTCGAAATAGCCGGGTGCGATGGCGTTGCACTGCAGTCCGTGTTTGGCCCAGTCCGTCGCCATGCCCTTGGTCAGGTTACCGACCGCGCCTTTGGTCGCTGTGTAGGGCGCGATGCCGGGGCGGGCAAGTGCCGTTTGGACGCTGGCGATGTTGATGACCTTGCCGCGCCCACGACGGATCATGTGGCGCCCGACCGCCTGGCCGACATGAAAGACGCTGGCGACATTGGTCTGAAGCAGGCGCTCGAACGCATCGGCGGGAAAGTCCTCGAGCGGCGTGCGGAACTGCATACCGGCATTGTTCACCAGTATGTCGATCGGCCCGCCGGACAGCTCGAAAGCATCGATGGCGGAGCGGACCGCGTCATGGTCGGTGGCGTCGAAGGCGAGTGTCTCCGCCCCTTTTATCCGCGCCGCAGCCTCGGCGAGCTTTGCCCCGTCGCGGCCATTGAGGACCACTTTGGCGCCGGCTTCGGCCAGTCCCCTGGCTAACGCAAAGCCGATGCCCTGCGATGAGCCGGTAACGAGCGCCGTGCGCCCGGTGAGATCGAACAGTGTGGACGACATTTTCCCGATTGCCTCTCGTCGTTGAATGTTGTTATGTTATCGATAACATTGTTGTCAAGTCAGTTGGAGCGAAAACCGATGCAGCGGCCTCACATCCTTCAGGTTGGACCCTACCCCGCATGGGACGAGGAGCCGCTCAATGAAGCCTTCACAGTGCACCGCTATTTCGCGGCCGATGACAAGCAGGCTTTCCTCGCCGAGATCGGACCGCAGGTGCGCGGCATAGCCACGCGTGGCGAGCTCGGCGCGAACCGCGCCATGATCGAGGCCTGCCCTTCGGTTGAGGTTGTTTCCGTCTACGGCGTCGGTTTCGATGCGGTCGATCTCGCGGCATGCCGGGAGCGAGGCGTGCGCGTCACCAACACGCCGGACGTGCTGACCAACGACGTCGCCGATCTCGGCATCGCCATGATGCTGTGCCTGTCGCGTGGCGTGATCGGCGCCGAACGCTGGGTGCGCGACGGCAGCTGGGCGGCGAAGGGCCTCTACCCGCTCAAGCGCCGCGTCTGGGGCCGGCGGGCCGGCGTGCTCGGTCTTGGGCGCATCGGCTACGAGGTGGCCAAGCGCCTCGCGGGCTTCGGCATGGACATCGCCTACAGCGACGTCGCGCCGAAGGATTTCGCCCCGGATTGGACGTTCGTCGCCGATCCGGTCGAGCTGGCGCGGCGTTCGGACTTCCTGTTCGTGACGCTTGCCGCGTCGGCCGCGACGCGCCACGTCGTCAACAAGGATGTGCTTGCGGCACTCGGCGAGGACGGCATGCTGATCAACATTTCGCGCGCATCCAACATCGACGAGGATGCGCTGCTCGACACGCTCGAGGCAAAGGTGCTCGGCTCCGCCGCGCTCGATGTGTTCGAGGGCGAACCGAAGCTCAATCCGCGCTTCCTGGCGCTCGACAATGTGTTGCTGCAGCCGCACCATGCGTCGGGCACCATCGAAACGCGCAAGGCCATGGGCAAACTGGTGCGCGACAATCTTGCCGCCCATTTCGCCGGCCAGCCGCTGCTCACGCCGGTGCTTTAGGCTTGTCTTACGCGGATTCGGACGGAAAACCGCTGCACATTTTTCCTGGAATTGCCCGAGGAGTCTACTGACCATGAAGTCGATCGTCATCCACGCCGCGAAGGACCTGCGCATCGAGGACCGGCCGGTCGAGGCGCCGGGTCAGGGACAGGTGCTGCTGCGTCTCGCCGCCGGCGGCATATGCGGCAGCGACCTGCACTACTACAATCATGGCGGCTTCGGAACGGTGCGCCTCAAAGAGCCGATGATTCTCGGCCATGAGGTCTCCGGCGTCATCGAAAAGCTCGGCCCCGGCGTCGACGGACTGCGGCCAGGCCAGCTGGTCGCGGTCTCGCCGTCGCGGCCCTGCTACAGCTGCCGGTACTGCCGGGAAGGGATGCACAACCAGTGTCTCAACATGCGCTTCTATGGCAGCGCCATGCCGTTCCCGCATATCCAGGGCGCGTTCCGCGAAATGCTTGTGGCGGACGCACCGCAATGCGTGCCGGCCAATGGGTTGAGTGCTGCCGAAGCGGCCATGGCCGAGCCGCTGGCGGTCTGTCTCCACGCGACGCGCAGGGCCGGTGAGATGCTGGGCAAGCGTGTGCTGGTGACTGGCTGTGGGCCGATCGGCCTGTTGTCGATCCTCAGCGCGCGTCGCGCGGGCGCCGCCGAGATCGTCGCCGTCGACATCACTGATTTTACCCTGTCCATGGCCACGCGTGCCGGCGCCGACAGCACGATCAACACACGAACCGATCCGGATGGGCTAGCGCCTTATTTCGCCGACAAGGGCACGTTCGACATTCTCTATGAATGTTCAGGAGCCGCCGCTGCTTTGGCGCTGGGCATCGCGGCGCTGCGGCCGCGCGGCACGATCGTTCAGCTCGGCCTTGGTGGTGCGGAGATGGCACTGCCGATGTCGGTGGTCACCGCCAAGGAACTGTCCATCAACGGGTCGTTCCGCTTCCATCCGGAATTCGCCGTGGGCGTCGAATTGATGCGCAAGGGGCTCATCGACGTGAAGCCTCTGATCACCCACACCGTGGCATTCGCCGAGGCGCTGTCGGGCTTCGAAATCGCCAACGACCGCAGCCAGGCGATGAAGGTTCAGATCGCCTTCTCGTAAGCCGCGACGGTGCGTTGCATTCCGCAGTGATATCGATAACGTATGGCCATGCAGCCTTCGCCAAAACGCCCGACCATGGCCGATGTCGCGCGTCGCGCCAACGTCTCGACGATGACCGTGTCGCGCGCCTTCAAGAGCGATACCTCCATCAGCGCGGACACGCGCGACCGTATCATACGGGCCGCGGACGAACTCGGCTATGTCTTCGACAGCATCGCCGCCAACCTGTCGTCGCGCCGGTCCGGTTTTGTCGCGGTGACGATACCTTCGATCAACAACGCCAATTTCGCCGACACGGTGCGCGGCATGACCGAGGGCCTGCGCGACAGCGGGCTGGAGATCCTGCTCGGCTTCACCGACTACAATGTCGAGGAGGAAGAGCGCCTGGTCGGCCAGTTGCTGCGGCGGCGGCCGGAGGCGATCATCGTCACCGGCGGACGGCACACGCCACGCTGCCGCAAGATGCTCGAGAATGCCGGCGTCCCGGTGGTGGAGACCTGGGACCTGCCGGCCGATCCGATCGGTCATGTCGTCGGCTTTTCAAACGCCGAGGCCGGACGGCTGATGGTCGACCACTTTGTCGCACGTGGCTATTCAAGGCTCGGCTTCATCGGCGGTGACACATCGCGCGACACGCGTGGCCTCGATCGCCGGCGCGGCTTCGTCGCGGCACTGCAGGAACGCGGTCTCGATGGCTCGCGCATCATTGCCTCCGGCGTGCCGCCGATATCGATGCGCGAGGGCGCCACCGCCATGGTCGAGATGATTTCGCGCTGGCCGGACACGCAGGCGGTGATGTGCGTTTCGGATCTTTCCGCTTTCGGTGCGCTTATGGAATGCCTGCGGCGCGGCATCCGCGTCCCCGAGGATGTCGCGATCGCCGGCTTCGGCGCCTATGACCTCGCCGAGCAGTCGGTGCCGTCGATCACCACGATCGATGTCGAGGCGCACGAGATCGGCATCCGTGTCGCCGATCTCGTGCTCGACCTGCTCAACGGGCGCCGGGCGCCTGACGACCGGGTGGTCGTCGGCATGACGCCGAAGGTGATCGCGCGTCATACAGCCTGAAACAGAACGGCCGGCGGGTTGACCGCCGGCCGTTGACCGTCATCGGCGCCTATTTGCCCCAGATCTTCTTGTACTGGTCGCGGTAGCCGTTGCCCGGATCGAAGCGGTTATCCGGCCCGCCGTCGAATTCGACATTGTCCGACGTCACAACATGCAGCGGCGAGATGTAACCCGACCATTTCTCGCCGGCCATGGCGCGGTTGAGCTCGTCGACGAGCTGCCAGCCCTGCAGGTTCAGCGGTTCGGCAACCGTCACCTTCTGGAACTGGCCGGAGCGGATGCGCTGGTAGGCCGATTCGGAACCGTCGCCCGCCGCCACGTTTATCGGCGCGTCGGTGCCCGACTTTCCGGCCGCCGCCAGTGACGGTCCCATGAAGTCGAAATAGAGATCGTTGATCGCCAGTGAGTGAGTCCACTGGTCGCCGTATTTCTGCAGCAGCGAGGTGGTGAGCTGCGGCATGCGCTGCGAGGTCTCGGCGATAGGCGTGTCGACATATTCGAGCACCTTGCCGCCGAGATCCTCGATTTCCTTCTTCATGCGGTCGGCCTTGGCGATGGCGATCTGGTAGGTCGAGTCGGTGAAGATGATGACGCCGGGCTTGCCCTTGGCGTCGACGAAAGCCCAGTCGGCGGCAGCCTTCGACACTTCCATCGGATCGGTCGAGACGTTGGCGATGATGCCGAGATCGTCGATCGGGCCGACCGTCGGAGCGGCATGCCATGCCGCCATCGGAATCTTGGCTGCCCTGGCCTGCTCCAGCGCCGGCTTCTGCTCCACGGCATCGAAGCCGTTGATGATGATGCCGTCGGGGTTGAGTGCCAGCGCCTGGCCGAAGGCCGCGGTGCGACCGCCGATGGAACCGGCGCCGTCAAGTGTCTTGACGGTCCAGCCAAGGGCCGCGGCTGCTTCCTCGACGCCCTTGGTGACGCCAAGGATGCCGCCGTTCTTCATATCGGCGCCAAGCACCACGATCGTCTTGCCGGCCGCACCTTTCGGTCCGGTCGTCGGGCCATCCCATTTGTCGACCTTGCTGGCATATTTGTCGACCACCGCCTTGGCCTCGGCCATCGGGTCGGCCAGCGCGTTCGAGGCAATGCCAAGCGCCAGGCAGGCGACGCCGAGCTGAAGGACTGTTCTGCGATGCATGTTTCTTCTCCCATTAAGCATTGTCATTTGTCTTTGTTGGTTGGCTGGTGGCTGGTGGAGGCGGCACGACAGCGCCCCGGCGCCGCTGCGCGTAGCCGGCAATGCCGATCGCGACGAGCAGGGTGACGCCGTTGAAGAGCGGCTCCACCCAGAACGAGCCACCGAATTGCTGGATACCGGAAATGCCGGCGGCAAGGATGACGACGCCGATGATCGTGCCCCAGACATTGACGCGGCCGGGTTTGATGGTGGTCGATCCGAGGAAGGCACCGACGAGCGCCGGCAGCAAATATTCGAGACCGACGCTGGCTTGGCCGATGCGAAGCTTGGAGGCGAGCAGCACGCCGCCAAGCGCCGTCATCGCGCCGGAGGCGACGAAGGCGCCCATGACGAATTTCTGCACCGGTATGCCGTTGAGCGCGGCGGCCTTGGGATTGGCGCCGATGGCGTAGAGGTAGCGCCCGATTGGCATGTATTCGAGCACAAGCCACATCACCAGCGCCAGGACGATGACGTAGTAGCCGGTGATCGGCAGGCCGAACAGCATCGTGCCGTTGAGGGCGAGAAAGCCTTCGGGAAGCACGCCGACGACTTGGCGCCCGCCCGTGTACCACATGGCCAAAGCATAAAGCACGGTGCCGGTGCCGAGCGTGGCGATGAAGGAATCGATGCGCGCCACCTCGACCAGGAGGCCGTTGATAAAGCCGGTGACGACGCCGAGCAGCAGGACGATCAGCACCGCGATCGGCCAGGGGATGCCGAAGGCGGTCTGCAGGCTAATGGCCAGGATATGCCAGAGCACGATGCCGTAGCCGACCGTCAGGTCGATGCGGCCCGAAGCCATGGGGATCATCGCCGCCAGCGACAGCAAGGCGATGATCGCCTTGTCGGAGACGATGGAACGCAGATTGAGCAGCGTCGGGAAGGTGCGCGGCAGGAGCAGCGAGAACAGCAGGATGAGCAGCAGCGTCAGGATTGGGAGGCCGTAGACCGGCAGATAGCGCGCCGCCTTCTGGCCAAAGCTGAGCCCGGAGAGTTCCGAGCGGGTCGGCTCCAGCGCCGTCGATTTGATCGAGTTCATGGATACTCCTCAGGCGGCTTCGGACACGGAGGCGGCATGGATAAGCGCCGCAGTCGTCAAGGCATCGCCGGCCAGTTCTCGCACGATGCGGTTGTGCGAGAAGACCAGCGCGCGATGGCAGATATGGGCGACTTCCTCGAAATCGGTGGAAACGACGACGACCGCCAGCCCGGCTTCGACGGCTGCCGCGATCAGCCGATAGATTTCGGCCTTGGCGCCGACATCGACACCCGCCGTCGGATCCTCGGCGATCAGCAGCTTGCGTCCTGTCGCCAGCCAGCGGCCGACGACCACCTTCTGCTGGTTGCCGCCTGACAGCGCCTCTATCGGCAGATGCGGATCGTTGGGCCGGAGCCCGAGCCGAGTACCGAGTTCCTGCGTCAGTTCGCTTTCCCGCGCCGGCGTCATGAAAGAGAAAAGCCCGCGGCCGGCGGCGGNAGTACCGAGTTCCTGCGTCAGTTCGCTTTCCCGCGCCGGCGTCATGAAAGAGAAAAGCCCGCGGCCGGCGGCGGACGGGTTGAGATACATGTTTTCGCGCACGGACAGCGACAGCGCCACCGACTCCTCGGTGCGGTCGCGCGCAATCAAGCCGACACCGGCGGCAAGGGCTGCACCGACCGAGGACAGGTCGAGGCGTTTGCCGTCGAGTGATATAGTGCCGTCGAAAGGCTCGGCGCCGAACAGCGCGCGGCCGACGGCCTCCTGTCCAGCACCACGCAAGCCAACCAATCCGAGAAGTTCACCGGACCGCGCCTCGAAGTGGACCGGTCCGATACTGCCGCAGCGCAGGTCCTCGACTTTCAGCCGCTCGGGTCCGTCCTGCCAGCGCGACTTGGCGAACATCTGGTGCGCCGGGCGGCCGACGATGAGATCGACCAGTTCCTGCGGCGTCGTCTCGGCGACCGGCTCGACCGCCACCATGCGGCCGTCCCGCATCACGGCGACCCGGTCGGCGATGCGGAACACTTCATCCAGGCGGTGCGAGACATAGATCATGCCGACGCCGCGCTCGCGCAACGGTCGCAGTGCCTGGAACAGGCGTTCGACCTCGTCCGCGGGCAAGCTTGCCGTCGGCTCGTCCAGCACCAGCACGTCGGCTTCGGTAGCGAGCGCGCGGGCGATGGCCACCAGCGATTTCTCGGTGCGGGAAAGATCCTGGACGCGCGTCGCCGGATCGAAGGCGCAGCCGACCAGGGCCAGGGCGCTCTCGGTGCGACGCTCTGTGTCGCGCCAGTCGATGAGGCCAGAGCGGCGCGAGAAGCCTTGCGCCATGCCGACATTCTCGGCCACCGTCATCCATTCGATGAGGCCGAGATCCTGATGGATGAAGGCGACCTTCTGCGGCTGGTTCGGGCGCGGCGGGCGGTGGTGGTAGTCCTCGCCGCGAAACCGGATTGTTCCCTGGTCGCGCTTGTAGATGCCGGCCAGCGTCTTGATCAGCGTTGACTTGCCGGCGCCGTTCTCGCCCAGCAGCGCAACGATCTCACCCTCGTGGATATCGAGCGAGACCGACTTCAACGCCAGGGTGCCGCCGAAGCGCTTGGAGATGTCGATGAATTCTATGAGCTTGGGCCGCATCCATGGCCCTCCCAAGCCAAACAAACGGACTGAATTGGGACCGATGTTATCGCTAACATTTTTGCAGGTCAAGTCTTGAAAATGCCTGGCAGCGAAGGCTAACGATAGGCAGGTTTCATGGAGGACAAGGCATGTTCGGAGATATCGAGGGCGCTCGTTTCGAGGTTTTCGACGAGCGGTTCGAGAGTTGCTTCGTCGGCCACGCGGCGGTCGAGCGGCTGTGGACCGGAGGGCGCTGGCTGGAGGGTCCGGCCTGGTTCGCGGCTGGGCGATATCTGGTGTTTTCGGACATCCCAAATGACCGCATGATGCGCTACGACGACACCAATGGAGCCGTCTCGGTCTTCCGCGCGCCGTCCAGCAACGCCAACGGCAATACAGTCGACACCGAGGGGCGGCTGGTGACCTGCGAGCACCGGGCGCGGCGCGTCACCCGCACCGAGCATGACGGGTCGATCACGGTGATCGCTGACCGTTTCGAGGGCAAGCGGCTGAATTCGCCCAACGATGTGGTGGTACGTTCGGACGGCACGGTGTGGTTTTCCGATCCACCCTACGGCATCACGACGGATTATGAGGGCGACCGCGCCGAGCAGGAGATCGAGGGCTCCCACGTCTACCGTGCCGACCCTGCAACGGGCGCAGTGGCACGCATCGTCTCGACGATGGCGAAGCCCAATGGTCTCGCCTTCTCGCCGGATGAGACGATCCTTTATGTCGGTGACACCGGTGTCACGCATCAGAAGGACGGGCCGCGGCACATCCGCAAGTTCGCCGTCGAGGGCGCCGCGCTCAAGGAACTCGGCGTCTTCGCGACCTGCACGGCTGGCCTGTTCGACGGCTTCAGGGTGGATACATTTGGCCGCGTCTGGGCAGGAACTGGCGATGGCGTCCATTGCTTCGACCCCGACGGCACGTTGATCGGCAAGATCCGCATTCCGGAGACGGTGGCGAACCTCACCTTCGGCGGCCCGAAGCGCAACCGCCTGTTCATCACGGCACGGCAGTCGCTCTATTCGGTCTTCATCGTGGCGAATGCGGCTGCGCGAGCTTAAGTCCTCGGAAGACCCATAAACTGGCTGAAAAAAATCGGGAACTCGCTCAGAAATCGCCTCTGCCGACCCGGTGCTCCCAGCTGCTGGAACGGTCGAACTCTCGTGCCTATGAGACGCCGGTTTGTCCAAGCGGACTGTTCCCGACAGGGGATTGTGGGCCATTTACAAAAAGCAATAAAATCGGAGTTCTAAAGGTTAGTTTTGGTGGGCCCGCAGGCTCAACATCCAGTTTCCATGCAAGCGCTGAGTCAGTTCAAGGAGGTCAAGCCACATTTTGCGCTACGAGCGCGGCCGCAATGGCGCCGGAAGCGGCTCGGACGTCTCGGGTATGGGACCTTCAAAAGCGGACTCTCAGCATCGTCGCGAGTGGACGATGCGGACTCTGTCGCTGCTTTTCAGAACCGGGTAGAACGCTCTGCCGGTTGGGGCGACTTCAAGCCGTGGCAAGAGCATTCAGGATTAGCCGGAAGACGTGCCGCGGTCTCCAGCGCAACCCGCGAGGCTGTCATGGAGAGGCTCGGCAACACGTCCTCCTGGAGCAATGCCTGGCGATTGCGGTCCATATAGTCGTTGAAACCTGCGGTCACGAACGCAAGAGGCACGAAACACGCGCCTATTTCGCGCGACAAGGTGGCCTCAGGGGCGATCGAATGGTTGAGCACATCCGCCCCCAGGTTTCGAAACGCCAAGGCTTCGGCCGGGGTGGTCAGCCGCGGACCGTAACAGTGGCCAGCGACCAACTGCTGTTCGATGCCATGGACGCGGCATTCGGCTGGCCAATGACGGCGGGCGGTTTCGACCAGAACCGCCGCACATCTTGGGCAGACGATCTGCTTGCCCGAGCAATCGAAGCTCTGGCGGCCCGGAAGCAGTGAAAACGGGGTCTGCGTCAGTTCGATGATATCGGCGTTCACTACCATGTCGCCGGGCTTGATCGCCTTGTTGACGGCGCCGATGGTCGAGCAGGACAATACTTGCCTTACACCAGCTTCCATCAAGACCCAGAACGCGCGCCGATGACAGGAATGGTCGATATAGTCACGGGGATTGCCGTGCGAATACATGCACAACGCACGTTTCGTTTTGCCCTCGACGGTAATCGAAGCATCGAACTCGAGCAGCTTCCAGTTGTCGCTGCGACCGAAAGGTGTTTCAAAACTCATGTCGCGCTGCAAGGTGCGCGCACCCTCGAATTCGACATCTTCCGGGAAGGCAAGCCCCCAGTTTGCGGAGCCGGTGATGATGGCCAAACCTATCTGAGGTATGTCCGTTGACTGATCCGCCGGAGCATCGGCTGCGTGATGATTCGTAGGCATGTTTCCAGTCTCGGTCAGGATTTTTGGCGAAGGGTCACGATCAGGACTGCGACCAGAACGATGACGGTCCACAATATCGAGATCGCCGCAATGGTCGGATCGATCTGATCGCGCAGCGACAGGAACATGAGCTTCGGCAACGTGCTGTTTTGACCGCTGGCGACGAAGATCGAAATGACGGACTCGTCCAGTGAAGTCAGGAAGGCCATCAACGTGGCCGACAACAGACTGATCTGAAGCTGCGGGACGATTATTCCGCCAATGGCTCTCGCCCAGTTTGCGCCGAGGCTGCGCGCTGCCTGCACCTGGTTCCAGTCAAAGCGCGCCAGTGCGGGCAACAACACAATGCAGGCGACTGGAATGGCCAGCACCACATGCCCGACCAGCACGCCGAACAGCGTTCCGACCAGATGTTGCGCCGCCAGCACAAAGAAGAGGCCGATCGCAAGCAGGATGCCCGGCACGATGGACGGGGTGAGCAGAGCGCCCTGAATAGCCAAGGCGGTCCTTCCGCCGAGCCGGTTGATCGAGATGCAGGCCAGCAGCGCCAGGGGCACGGCGAGCGTCGCCGTCAATGATCCAAGGATCAGGCTCGTCCTCAGCCCGGCCATCCATGTCGCCGAACCGAAGAAATTCTCGTACCAGCGCAACGAGTATGCGCGCGGCGGAAACTCGAGGAGATCGGACGCTGAAAAGGAGAGCGGCACGACCACCAGCGTCGGCAGCATCAGGAACGCCAATATGAACGCGCACAAGCTCCACAGGAGGATACGGGCCAGCCTGTTGTCTGGATATGCTTCAAGCATGGGCTGTACCGACTTTGCGCCCGGCAATCAGCCGCCGCGCAGCCAGGAACATCACCCCCACCAACGTCATAAGAACGAGCAGCAGAATGCCGAGGACGCTCGCCGAGCCCCAATCCTGGAACGTCGATAGCGTGCGCTCGATCCGGGTGGAAAGTGGATTTACCTTGCCGCCGCCAAGCACCGCCGGCGTGATGAAAAACCCTATGGTGTAGATGAAGACGATCAACGAACCCGAGAAGATGCCGCCGGTCGAAAGCGGCAGGATGACGGTGCGGATGGTTTGCCCAAGTGTGGCTCCCATGCTTGCCGAGGCGCGAACAAGGTTGGCGTCGATATCGCGCATCGCGGCATAAACGGGCAGCAGAAAGAGCGGCAGCATGTAGTGAACCATCCCGATGAGCGTTCCGGTGAAGTTGTAGACCAGCGGCAATGGCTCGGCCGTGAGGCCCGACCCGGTCAAAGCCGCGTTGATCAGGCCATCGCGCCGCAACAGGACGAGCCAGCCATAGGTGCGCACCAGAATGGAGGTCCACAATGGCAGCATGACGAAGGCCATCAGCAAATTGGCAACCCTTGGTCTGGCGCTGGCCAGGGCGAGCGCCAGGGGGGTACCGAGAAGAATGCAGATCGCCAGCGTGCCCAGGGACAGTTCAAGGGTTGTGACCAGCGCCGACCATGTCAGTCCGCTCGAAAGCACCTTCTCGTAGTTGCCGACGGTATACTCGCCCGCCGTGGTCAGGAAAGATTGCCGGATGATCCAGACGATGGGCAGTATCGCCGCCAATCCGACGATGAACAGCGCAGGCAGTGAAAGCGAGAGGAAGAACCGCCGCTCGCGTCGAGCGTCTGCCGCGAGAGCAGGATCGGCAAGGAAGGTCACGGCACCGCTCCCGGTATCGCGTGAACTTTCGCTGCTGGTGCATAGGCGGTCACCCGCTGACCGGCGGCAAGTTCGGCGCAGTCACTGGCCAGCGCCGCCGGAATGCAGACAAGGACTTCTTGCCCGCCGTCAAGCGTCAGCGTCAAAAGCCAGTTCTCACCGCGAAACGCCTTGGCGCGCAGCATTCCCTCAAGCGCCACCCCGTCTCGCCCGACGAGGGTCGCATCAAGATGAAAGCTTTCCGCGCGGATCATCAATGCTTCGCGCGACACGTCGGCGCCGTCGATTCTGCGCACTGATCCCGGGGCCACGATGTTGGCCTCACCCATGAACTCCGCGACAAAGCGTGTCGATGGAAGATTATAAATCCGCTGTGGGGTGTCGATCTGCTGGATGCGGCCGGAATTCATCACCGCAATCCGATCTGACATGATCAGTGCTTCGCGCTGGTCATGCGTCACATAGATCGTGGTGATCCCCAGATCATCGTGCAGACGCCGGATCTCGTACTGCATGGTTTCGCGCAGATTTTTGTCGAGCGCCGACAACGGCTCATCCATCAGCATCACGCGTGGCTCGAAGACGATCGCCCGCGCCAACGCCACCCGCTGGCGCTGGCCGCCGGACAATGCGGCGATGTTGCGCTCCGCCAAACCTTCGAGCTTCACGCGGGCCAAAGTGTCGAGCGCCCTCTGGCGGGCCTCGGCTTTCGGCGTCTTGCGCAGCACCAAGGGATACTCGACATTTGCCAGAACGCTCATGTGTGGAAACAGGGCATAGTTCTGGAAGACTATGCCGATGTCCCGCTTGTTGGGGGCCAGGCGGGTGATGTCGCGATCACCCAACAAGAGTTTACCGCGATCCAGCCGGACAAAACCGGCCAGGGCCATGAGCAACGTGGTCTTGCCCGATCCGGACGGCCCTAGCAGCGTAAGGAATTCCCCAGCCTGAATGTCGAGCGAAACATCATCCAGCGCGACATAAGACCCATAGGTCTTGCGCACGCCGTCGACGGTGATCGGGAGCGACTTCATGATGGCTCCAGCTTTGGAAGCTGCGAATTCAAGACTCAGCGGTTCATCATTTCATCAAAGGCCTTTTGGGCGACCTCGCCGTTCTTGACCCACCAGCCGGCATTTGAGAACACCGAAGTGCCTGCGTTTTCAGGCGCGGTCGCCAGGGTCTTAAGACGGTCTTTGGGGATAAGGCCGCCCTCATAGCCGGCAGGATTGACCGGTCCATAGGCGATGAAGTCGGTCAGCTTGGCCACGCGGGCGGGCTGTGTCATCGCCGCGATGAGCTTCATGGCCGCTTCCTTGTTTGGCGCCCCCTTCGGCACCGCTAGGCAGTCCGTGCCGATGACGGAACCCTTGAACGTGTAGTCGGCCGCGCCGCCATCGGCTTTCACGGTCTGGGCTCGTCCATTCCAGGTAACCAGCAAATCCGCCTCGCCGTCTTTCAGCAGTTGCGCGGACTGCGCTCCCGAGGTCCACCAGACCGAGACATTCGGTTTGATCGCTTCAAGCCGCTTGATGGCGCGATTCAGACCCTCCGGCGTGCTGAGCACGGGATAGACGTCGGCCGGCGCCACGCCCTCGGAGAGCAGCGCGATCTCTATCAGATCCTGCGCATTGGCGCGGAGAGCGCGACCGCCCGGGAACTTGGCGACATCCCAGAACTCCGCCCAGGTCTTCGGCGGGTTCTCGCCATAGGTCTTGGTGTTCCACGACATGACGGTGCCATAGGAGTCGAACGGGTAGCAGTAGTCGGACTTTGCGCCGTCCGGCACGGACTTTGGATCGATGATCTTGTAGTCGAGCGGCTCCAGCAGCGACTGTGCGGCCGCCTGCGCGCCTTCCGGTGAGCCCAGGTGGATGATGTCTGTCGAGACCGCGCCCGAGGTGACCTGCATCTTGAGCGCTGCCAGGCCGTCGCTCTGCGTCTCCTCGCGGACATCATAGCCAAGCTCTTTTGCAGCGGGGGCCCACATGGCCTCCTTTATGGCGTTGCCATATTCACCGCCTGCGGTCGTGATGGTGACCGTCTGGGCCGAAACGGGCAAGGCAACGGTGACCGCAATTGCGGCCAAGGAAATGCGTAGCCAAGACATAGGTTCTCCTCCCTAGGACTCATTGAAATGTCACTCAAAAGCGCCATTTTCGTCAATCGTAACGTTACGATTGCATCCAAAGACAGTGGAGTCAAGTTGCTTTAGCGAGAGCTTGGATTGACCGTGAGTTGGAATCCGGTAACGTTGCGACGCTCTGCAAAATCAGCCGGCGCTTTCGCAAATGAATTCAGGCGATGATGGCCAATCTAAAACAGATCGCGGCGGAACTTTCCCTTTCAGTGACCACGGTATCGCGGGCGCTCAAGGACGGGCCGGAAGTGCATCCCTCGACCACGGCGCGCGTCAAGGAGGTAGCGAAGCGGGTCGGCTATGTCCCGAACCATCATGGTCGCGCGCTGAAAACCGGACGAACCCTGACCTTGACGGCAGTGCTGCCGATGGAAACGCGCGACTACCTTTCCGATCTGGCGAAGCTCCCCCTGGTCGAGGGCATGACGCTGGCGGCGAGGAGAGCGGGTTATAGTCTATCCATCTATTCCACCACGCCCGACGACGACCCGGTCGAAAGCGTGCAGCGCCTGCTTCAGGCGCATAGCGCGGACGGCCTCATCATCACACGCCTGGTGTCGGGGGATCCGCGCGTCAAACTGCTGCTGGATGAACGCATCCCATTCGTCGCGTTTGGAAAAACCGACCTGGATACCGCGTATCCTTATGTCGATATCGACAATGAACAGATTGCCTATGAGGCAACCCGACGGCTCATGGACAAGGGCTGCCGACGTATTGCGCTGCAGCTTCTCGTTCCGGAGGATCAGGCAAGCACCATGCGTCTCGCCGGCTATGGAAGGGCGATGGCGGAGGCCGGTATTCCGATCGACCGGTCGCTGATCGGGCACGGCATGTTCACGGTGGAATCGAGCGCAGCCTGGTTCGATCGCCTGCTGGCGTCGTCAGATCCGCCGACAGGCTTGGCATGCGCCAACGAACTGGGCCTTTTAGGGGCGTTACACGCTGTTGGCAGAAGAGGCTTTGTGCCAGGCAGCGACATCCACATTGTCACTCGGGACAGCACGCGACTGGCACGCTTCCTGCCAGCGAAGATCGGCGTTCATTTCGTGGACATAGCGGCTGTCGGACGCAAACTCGTCGAAGTCCTGGAGAGCCGGATCGCCAATCCGCTTGGACCGGTCGCGGCAGTCTTGTTCAAAGGTGAGTTCGACCCTGGCGAATAGTCGGACCGAAAGATTGTCGGTGACCGCGATGTCCGCTTTCGAGGAGCGCGTCGGTTTACCTCTTTTGTCCGAGATGAGGCGCATTGCTGACCGGCAGCCTTTGGGCCGTTGAACGAACCCGCTGCGCGGGAGGGCGCCTGGGGTGGGGCCGCACACGCTGCGTCACAGCTTCGCCACCCATCTGCTGGAGGACGGCACCGACATCCGCATCATCCAGGTCCTGCTCGGGCACGCCAAGCTCAACAACACCGCACTCTACGCGAAGGTGGCGACCCGGACGGTGCGTGCCGTGACGAGCCCGCTCGACAAGCTCGGGCTGTTCAAGCCAGGAGAGGGCTCGCCCGACATCTGAGCCGTGCGCGCCTCGATCGAGGTCGCCGACATCTTCCGTGCTGCCGGACCCGCCTATCGGGCCGCCCATGCAGGTCACCTGAGCCTCATCCAGCTCAAGGTCATGTCGGCGATCGAGTATTGCCGCACCGCAGCCCTTGGCGGTCACGTCGAGGCTTGCGAGGACTGCGGCCAATGGCGGATCGCCTACAACTCCTGCCTTATGGGCAAATCCAGTAATGGGGAGTTGGCGTGCCGACAACGGCATTTTTCGGTGAATTGTTCCGCTTTTTGTCTCCATAACCGCGCGGTCCTGCGCCTCCATCAGCTCGGCCACCAATGGCCGGTCAGAAACGGAGACGAACATGTTGGAGATTTACTTCTCGGCATCGAAGCTGCCGAGGCATTTGCGGAGCGGGCCAAGCGGACCATACCTTGACGGTTTCGCAGCCGCGCTCGAGCGGCAGGGCTATAGTGCCGGCACGGCCGCGCGATATTTGCGGGCGGCAGCGCACCTCGGCCATGTCGTGGCTCGGCAAGGGGCAATGCCCAGCGACATTGATCTGGCGGTGTTCAGCGAGCACTTGTGCGCTTGCCGATGTCCGCGCGCCATGGGCGGGCGTCGCAACCACCACACCATTTTTGGCGCCAGGCTCTTTCGCCAGCACCTTGTCGAAATTGGCGTTTGCCGGTCCGCCGCTGCCGCATTGCAGCGTGCCGAGCCGTGCCTGGTGGCTCACTTCAAAGTGTGGCTGCGCAAGCATCGCGGGGCGTCCGATCCCACCATCGAGCTCTACGCCCGCGACGCCGCCCACTTGATAGCGGCACTCGGGGACGATCCAGAGCGGTGGGAACCAGCCGCTATCCGCAGCTTTTTCCTGGACCGCGCGAGCCATTGCGGCAATGGAACCGTGGAGAAGCTGACGACCAGCCTGCGCGCGTTCTTGCGGTATCTTGCCGTCACAGGCCGCTGCCGAGCAGGTCTCGCCGATGTCGTTCCTGGCTTTGCCAGTTGGCGGCTTGCCGACTTGCCGCGATATCTAGCGGCGGAGCAGGTGAACCGGCTGATCGCGGCATGCGATGGCGAAGTCGTTGCGCGCCGGCGTGATCGTGCGATCGTCCTACTTTTGGTGCGCCTCGGGCTGCGGGCCGGCGACGTGGCGCAACTCCGCCTTGACGATATCGAGTGGGAGACGGGCTCGCTGCGGGTCTCGGGCAAGTCGCGCTATGAGGTGCGTCTGCCGCTGCCGCAAGATGTCGGGGATGCGATCGCCGACTACCTCGCGTGTCGCCCTTCGACCTGCCCGAGCGATCATGTGTTCCTCCGCAATATCGCGCCGTTTCGACCGTTCCGGAACGGTGACGGCATCTCGTCGCTGGTGAAACGCCTCATGCAGCGGGCCGGCATCGTGGCGCCAGTCAAGGGGGCGCACGTCCTGCGACACACGGCGGCGACCGAGATGCTGCGCCATGGCGTTCCGCTTGAGAAGATCGGGTTGGTCCTGCGGCACCGAGGCATCGACACGACTGCCCGTTACGCCAAGGCCGATGTCACGCTCCTGAAGCAAGTCGCGCAGCCCTGGCCGGAGGTTCTCTGATGTTGAAGGCCATCGAGACTTATCTGGCGCTCCGCCGTGCCACTGGATTCGCAATGCTGAATGCGGAATACTTGCTCAGGAGCTTTGCCGCCTTTGCGACCGAGCGCGGGCAAACGCAAGTCCACACGCAAACCGCAATCGATTGGGCGGCGCGGGGACCGTCTGTCGCGCAACGCGATGCTCGACTGAAAGCCGTCTGCCGCTTTGTGCGTCATGTCCGGGTTGAAGACGCCCGGCATGAGCTGCCGCCGGCTAATCACTTCGGTGCCCGCAAGACGCGGCGCTCGCCGCATATCTACCCAGCAGCGGAGATCGATCGCCTCATCGAGGCCGCCCTTCGGCTTCGACCCAAAGGCGGCTTGCGCTCACGGACCTATGCGACATTGATCGCACTGCTCTCAGCCACCGGATTGAGGATCTCCGAAACGCTGAAGTTGACGGTCGCCGACGTGACGCGCGACGGCCTGCTGATCCGCGAGACCAAGTTCCGGAAAACCCGCCTGGTGCCGCTGCACGACACAGCAGTAGCGGGCTTGAATGGCTATCTGGCGCATCGCCGGCCCTGTTCCGAGACTGATCCGGTGTTCGTTGACGCGCGTGGTCTGCCTCTGCGCTACATTGCTGTCAAAGAGACCTTCGACAGGCTGGTCGGCACGGCGGGTATCGTACCGGCGGCGAAGCGCCGCCCGCGTCTGCACGATTTGCGGCACACGTTTGCGGTGCGCGCGCTGCAAGGCAGTCCGACGGATCGAAGCCGAAGCGGCGCGCATATGGCGGCGCTTGCGACCTACATGGGTCACGTCAATATCTATGCGACCTACTGGTACCTGGAGGCCACCGCCGACCTCATTCGCGACGTCGCCGCGGCAGGTGAAGGGTTCATTACCGAAGGGAGGCAATCATGACGCCGATTGCTCCCCTCATCGAAGCGTTCCTCGATGAGACACTCGCCCGCCAGCGGGGCGTCAGTCGGCATACGCGCGACTCCTATTCCCTGAGCTTCCAATTGCTCTTCATGTTCGCTGCAAAGCGGCTGAAGGTCTCGCCATCGGCGCTGACGCTGGAGCAACTCGACGCCGGTCTCATCAGCGACTTCCTGGAGTATCTCGAGGATAAGCGCAAAAACGCGCCGGTGACGCGCAATGTTCGGCTGGCGGCCATCAAGTCCTTCTTCCGCTTCCTCGAATACAGGCAGCCGGCAGCCCTGGAGCATGTCCGCCGCGTCCTGGCGATCCCATTCAAGAAGACGGATCAGCGTCTGGTCCCCTATCTCCTGCGGGAGGAGCTGCAAGCGGTGCTCGACGCTCCGGATCCCGCCACGCGCGATGGCATCCGCGACCGGGCCATGCTGCATCTGGCGGTTTGTGCGGGTCTGCGCGTGTCCGAGCTGACGGGATTGAATCTCGAGGACATCGACCTGTCGTCGATGAGCATTCGTGTCCTGGGCAAGGGACGGCGGGAACGGACGCTTCCCTTGTGGAAGACCACGGCCGCAGCCCTGCGCGCCTGGCTCGCCGTTCGCGGGCGGGTTGCAGCACCCGAGGTGTTCGTCAATGCCCGGGGAGAGCCGCTGAGCCGATGGGGCTTCGCCTATCTGCTCAAACAGCATGCAGCGACTGCCGCTCGAGCGCATCCCGGCCTCAACAAGAAACGCATCTCGCCTCACGTGCTCAGGCACACATGCGCGATGATCATCCTGCAAGCAACGCAGGACATCCGTAAGGTGTCGCTTTGGTTGGGACACGCGACTCTGACGACCACTGAAATCTACACGCGTGGTGATCCGACAGAGAAGCTCGACGCCATGGAATCGATCGTTCCACCGCATCTGCGGCGCGGCGCGTTCCAGCCGTCCGACAGGCTGATCGCGCTCCTTAAGCGCCCTTCGTAATGGTGAGCCGGGTTGGCGGCGGCGGACACAAGAGCGCGATCAAGTCGCCGCCAACTCCCCATTACTGGATTTGCCCATAAGGCAGGTAATGGGCGTCGCCCATTACCTGCCGCAACCGGCACTGCCCGAAGTGCCAGGGCGCGGCGGCGCGGACATGGCTTACCGAGCGCGAGGCCGACCTGCTGCCAGTCGGATACTTCCATGTCGTGTTTACGCTGCCTGCCGAGGTCGGCGACATCGCCTTCCACAACAAGGCGCTCGTCTACGACCTTTTGTTCAAGGCGGCATCGGAGACGATGCTGACGATCGCCGCCGACCCAAGACACCTCGGCGCGCGCATCGGCATCACCGCCCTGCTCCACACCTGGGGATCGGCGATGACCCACCATCCGCATGTACACATGATCGTGCCGGGCGGTGGCATGGCACTGGGCGGAGGCCGATGGGTCTTCTCGCGGCCGGCCTTCCTGCTTCCGGTGCGCATGCTTGGCAAGCTGTTCCAACGGCTCTTCCTCACGCGGCTGCTCGCGCTGCACGACGCCGGGCAGCTCGGGTTCTTCGGGACCATGGCGCACCTCACCGAGCGACGCGCCTTCCTGCGCCACCTTGCTCCCGTTCGGGGGAAGCGATGGGTGGTCTATGCCAAGGCGCCGTTCGCCGGACCGGAGGCGGTGCTCGCCTATCTGTCGCGCTACACCCACCGGGTGGCGATCTCGAACCGCCGCCTGATCGCGTTCGACCAGGACGGCGTCACCTTCCGTTACAAGGACTATCGCCGCGACGGCGTTGATCGGCAGCAGGTCATGACGCTGGCGGCTGACGAGTTCATCCGCCGCTTCCTGCTCCATGTCCTGCCGCGCGGCTTCCATCGCATCCGGCACTACGGCCTGCTCGCCGGCTCCGCCCGCAAGGCCAGCCTTGCGCTCGCCCGCGAACTCCTGGATGTCACCGAGCTGCCCAGCCCCGGTGATCCCGCCGTACCGGAAGACTTCCGCCCGCCATGCCCTTGCTGCGGCGGGCGCATGATCATCATCGAGACGTTCGAGCGCTGGAGGCAGCCACGCGGTCCGCCCGATGCAACCGCGACGAACCGGGAGACAACTCCATGATCCGGCATGGCATGGTCGAACCTTCACCCGCAGGCGCCCCGCCTCCGGCAACGGACCCACGCGTGTCCATCGTCAATATCGCCGCCGACAGCGTCGCAACGAGCCTCGTGCCGGATCGGCTAAACCGCGCGGAGGCACAACGAAGCGCCCTTCCGCATCCATCCCGACGCCTCCCAGCAGCGGTCACGACATCGCCGACATCGGCCGCAGATCGAAATCCCCATAGCCATCGACTGTGCCCCGCGGGTTCCTTCCTCGGGGACTTTCGTACGCCTGGCGGCGCCCGAAACTCTTCACGGAAGCGGACTGACAGCTTCTAAGCACGCATTTTCACAAGCGGACTTTCTTTCGGCAACGGAATCGCCTTCAGAGGCGCAATCCCGGCCATCAGGCCGGGAACAGGAACGCCGAAGCGGGATCGAAAAAGATGCGCTGACCTGATGTGGCGGCGCTATCCGCTTCCTCTGCATCCGAGGTTGGCCTGACATCGATTTCGTCGCCGCTGGCCGTACGCGCCACGACGCGCCGGCGATCGCCGAAGAAGGCGGAATCGACGATCTCGACAGCGAGTGCCGCGCTTGTTGGCCCGGCCGTGAGGCGGAAGGCTTCCGGGCGAACCATCAGCCGGACCTTCTGGCCTTGGCCAAAGGACGTTGTCGTCTTGACGCCGGTCACGATCGAGCCGTCGGCCAGGCGGATCGTTGACGCCCCGCCCGCGGTTTGCAGATGCTCGGCCGGCAGGAAATTCGAGTTGCCGATGAAGCCGGCAACAAACTCGCTTGCCGGCCTGAGATAAAGATCCTCACCGGTGCCGATCTGTTCGATGCGGCCTTCCCTGAACAGGGCGATGCGATCCGAAAGATGCAGAGCCTCTTCCTGGTCGTGCGTGACATAGAGGATGGTGACGCCGGTCTCGCGGTGGATGCGGCGGATCTCGGCCTGGATCTCCTGGCGCAGCTTCTTGTCGAGCGCCGACAGGGGTTCGTCCATCAAGAGGATCGGCGGATCGTAGGCCAGCGCGCGGGCAAGCGCCACGCGCTGCTGCTGGCCGCCCGACAGCGCGCCCGGATGGCGGTCGGCGAAGTTTTCGAGGCGCACCAGCGCCAGCATGTCGGCGACCTTGCGCTTGATCTCGCCATCCGGTCGGCGGCGCACGCGCAGCGGAAAGGCGACATTTTCGGCGACACTCAGATGCGGAAATAGCGTGTAGCGCTGGAAGACCATGCCGATGTTGCGCTTGTGCGACGGCACCGAAAGCAGCGACCTGTCCTCCAGGAGCACATCGCCCGAACTCGGATCCTGGAAACCGGCGATGGCGTAGAGCGTCGTCGACTTACCGGAACCCGACGGGCCGAGGAACGTCAGGAACTCCCCCTTGGGCACATCGATGGTGACGTCATGGACGGCGACGAAGGCGCCGAACGTCTTTCTCACCGCGCGTATGGACAGGAATGGCCGGGTCATCTGGACAATTTCCTGCGAAGGAGTGCGGTCACGATCATCAGGCACAAGGTCAGGCCGACAAGCAGGCTGGAGGCGGCGGCGACGACCGGGCTGAGGTCGGCTCGCAGGCTGCCCCAGATCTTGACCGGCAAGGTCTGCAAGGTCGGGCTTGCCATGAAGATCGCCACCACGACCTCGTCCCATGAGGCCAGGAAAGAGAAGATCGCTGCGGAGAAGATGCCGATCCTGATCGACGGCAAGGTGATCCTCAACCGTGCCTGCAGCGGACTGGCGCCGCAGATTATGGCCGCGTCCTCGATGGATTTGTCGAAACCCTCTAGCGCCGCAGTGATCGGGATAATGGCGAAAGGCAGCGCCAGGATGGTGTGGGCGATGACGAAGCCGACCGTGGTGCCGGCAAGGCCGATGCGCAGGAAGAAGGCGTAGATGGCGATGGCGAACACGACGACCGGCAGCACCATCGGCATCAACAGCAAGCCGCGCAGGACCTGGCGTCCGCGAAACTCACCCCTGACCAGGCTGAAGGAGGCGAACAGGCCGATGACGACGGCGAGGATGGCGGCCATGGCGGCAATCCGGGCACTGGTCAGCGCGGCATCGATCCAGGTCGGATCAGCCAGCAACTGCTGGTACCATTTCAGCGTCCAGCCGGGCGGCGGGAAGGCCAGCCAGCGCGACGAGCCGAACGACAGGAGCACGATGAAGACCACCGGCAGCAACAGGAAAGCCGTGACTGCCGCCGTGAAGCCGACAAGTGCCACGCGCAGCCATCCGAGCCGGTCATAGTCGAGCAGCATGTCAGAGCCCTCCGCCGGCGCGCCTGGCGCCGACCAGGCGAAGCTGGATTGCGTAGATCGCCATGGTGACGACAAGCAGGACGAAGGCGGCCGCACTTCCAAGCCCCCAGTTGAGCAGCGACTGCACCGTCTGGGCGATCATCTCGGCCAGCATCATGTTCGATGTGCCGCCAAGCAGGGCAGGCGTGACGAAGTAGCCAAGCGACATGACGAAGACCATCAGCCCTCCGGCGGCGATGCCGGGAAGCGACAGCGGCAAAAGGATGCGGCGGAAGGCCTCGAACGGGCCTGCGCCGCAAAGGGCGGCCGCGCGCAGCGTCATAGGGTCGATGGCGCGTAAAGTGCCGACCAGCGGCAGGATCATGAAGGGCAGCATGATGTAGACCATGCCGATGGTGACCCCGGCGAGGTTGTTGATGAGCGGCAGCGGCTCGGGGATGATGCCCAACCCCATCAGCGCCCTGTTGATCACGCCGGTGCGTTGCAGCAGCACCATCCACGCATAGGTGCGGGTGAGAAGGTTCGTCCACATCGACAGAATGATGATGCCGAAGACGATCGAGCCCAAGGCCGGCGGCATGATCGCCAGCATCCAGGCAACAGGGAATGCCACCAGGATGGTAACGGCTGTGACGACCGATGCGACCAGGAAGGTGTTGAGGAACACCCGCACATAGGTGTCGCTGCCGAACAGCGCCGCGTAGTTCTGTATGCCGGGTTCGGGATCGGTGACGCTGCGCAGCAGCAGGGCAACCACCGGCACGATGAAGAACAGGCCAACCAGAAGCAGGGCCGGCAAGGCGCTGCCGCTGCCGGCTGGCAGGCCGGCAACCGAGCTGCGTCTGAAAGAACTTCCCTGCATCGAGCGGTCCTGTCTCGAAACGGGGCGCGCAAGCCGCGCCCCGTCGGTCTGCAACGGTGTTACTTGGTCTGCCAGGCATACCAGCGCGTGGCGATCTCGTCGCGATGCTCGGCCCAGTAGTTCATGTCGAGGTTGATCTGGCCGTCGACATGGGCATCAGGCAGGGCCTTGACGGCATCGGCGGGCATCTCCGCCTTGGCCTTGGTGTTGATGGGCGCATAGCCGCTTGCCTCGGCGAATTTCGCCTGGCCGGTCGGGCTGGTGGCGGCGGCGAGAAACTTCATCGCGCTGTCCTTGTTCTTGGCGCCCTTCGGCACGACGAGCACGTCGGCGGCGGTGAGGTTCTGCTTCCAGGCGACGCCGACATCGGTGCCATCCTGCTGGAGGGCGAAGACACGCCCGTTCCACAACTGACCGAAGGCAGCCTCGCCGGAGGCAATCAGCTGCTGTGATTCAGCGCCGCCGCCCCACCAGACGATATCGGATTTGATGGTGTCGAGTTTCTTGAAGGCACGGTCGAGATCAAGCGGGTAAAGCTTGTCCGCCGGCACGCCGTCGGCCAGCAAAGCGATCTCGATGACGCCCGGCGCCGACCATTTGTAGAAGGTCCGCTTTCCGGGAAACTTCTTGGTGTCGAACATGTCGGCCCAGCCGGTCGGTTCGCCCGAGACGGCGCCCTTGTTCCAGGCGAGCACGAAGGAGTAGTAGAAGCTGCCGACGGCATGCTCATTGCTGAAACGCGGGTCAAGATCGGCCTTGGGCACGACCGCATAGTCGATCGGCTCCAGCAGCCCGTCCTTGCCGGCCTTTATGGCGAAATCCATTTCCACGTCGACGACATCCCAGGTGACATTGCCGGCGTCGACCATGGCCTTGAGCTTGCCATAGTCGGTTGGTCCGTCCTGCAGCACCTTGATGCCGGAACTGGCTTCGAAGGGGGCTGCCCAGGATTTGGTCTGCGCTTCCTGCGTAGTGCCGCCCCAGCTGGTGAACGCCATCTCGTCGGCCTTGGCGGCGGTTGCCGTGAGTAGCCCGGCCAGCAGGCCGGTCAAAATCAGTTTCATGTCATTCTCCTCTGTTGGTCTGTTCTTGTTTTTCTCAGTGCACCCTGTCCCGCGGTTCTCAGCGCATGACGAAGGGATCGGGGATCGGCTCGTCCGAGGTGTTGATCCAGACGGATTTCGAGCGTGTGTAATCTCTGATGGTGTCGAGCCCACCCTCGCGGCCGAGCCCCGACAGGCCGTAGCCGCCGAAGGGAACGAGCGGCGATACGACGCGATAGGTGTTGACCCAGACGACGCCGGCACGGATGTCGCGCGCCATGCGGTGCGCCCTAGCGAGATTGCTGGTGAACACGCCCGAAGCGAGGCCGAAGGGCGTGTCGTTGGCGAGCGCTAGCGCCTGCGCTTCGGTGTCGAAGGCAAGCACGCTGAGCACCGGTCCGAACAGCTCCTCGCGCACGCAGGGCAGGTCGCTGCCGCCGGCATCGATGATGGTCGGTGCGTAATAGAAGCCGCTGCCGGCTGGCCGTGTTCCGCCGGTGACCAGCATGCCGCCCGCGGCAAGGCTTTCCGCGACAACCTTCTCGATCCAGTCGCGCTGACGCAGCGTGGCCAGCGGACCCATTTCGGTCGCCGGATCCTGCGGATCGCCGATGCGGATCGCCTCGGCCTTGCGCTTCAGGCGGGCGAGGAATTCATCCTTGACCGAACGCTCGACCAGCAGCCGCGAGCCGGCGACGCAGCTCTGGCCAGTCGCGGCGAAAATGCCGGCGACCACCGCATTGGCGGCGCTNGCCGCGAGCCGGCGACGCAGCTCTGGCCAGTCGCGGCGAAAATGCCGGCGACCACCGCATTGGCGGCGCTGTCGAGATCGGCGTCGGCGAAGACGACGACCGGGCTTTTGCCGCCGAGTTCCAGAGTGGTGTAAGCGAGGTTCTCTGCTGTGTTCCTGACGATGGCGCGCGCCGTCGACGGACCGCCGGTGAAGGCGACGCGCGAAACCAGCGGATGGCTGGTGAGGCGCCGGCCGCACTCATGGCCAAAGCCGGTGAGGATGTTGACGACGCCTGGGGGAAAGCCGGCCTCAAGAACCAGTTCGGCAAAGGCGAGCAACGGCGCCGGTCCGTCCTCGGAGGCCTTGAGCACGATGGTGCAGCCGGCAGCAAGCGCCGGGCCGAGCTTGACGGCCGAGAGGAAGAGCTGCGAGTTCCAGGGCACCACCGCGGCAACGACGCCGATCGGTTCGCGGCGGATGGTGACGTCGAGATCCGGCTTGTCGATCGGCACATGCGCGCCTTCGTGCTTGTCTGCGAGCCCGCCATAAAAGCGGTAGTAGTCGCCGACATAGGCGATCTGGGCACGGGTTTCGCGGATGATCTTGCCGGTGTCGCGTGTCTCGAGCTCGGCCAGGCGTGCTGCATTGGCGGCGACGAGGTCGCCGAGCTTGACCAGCAACTTGCCACGCGCGGTCGCCGTCATCCTTCGCCATGGGTCTGAGCGCAATGCGCGGTGCGCCGCCTCGACGGCACGGTCGACATCGGCTTCGCTCGCCGCCGGCATCTTCGCCCAGGCCGCCCCGGTCGACGGGTCGACACTGTTGAAAGTGACGGACGGCTCGTCGAAGCGGCCGTCGATGAAATTCCTGAAGAGGGCGTCGGTCATGGGCTCGCGATCAGAGGAAGGCCGGCATCACCCGGTCGATGAACAGTTGCAGCGATTTCATTTTGCGCTCGTGCGAAAGGCCGCTGTCGATCCAGATCGAGTACTGGTCGTAGCCGAGCGCCTCATAGGCCTTCAGCCGGGCGATGACCTCATCGGCTTCGCCGATCACCAGGTTCTGCCTGATCTTGTCGGGCGCGTATTGCGGCATGGCCGCGATCTCGTCCGCCGTCAGCGGTTCCAATATCCCTTGATGCACCGGCTTCTTGTTTTGGAACCAGGCGCCGAACTGGCAATAGAAAGTCGACAGGTCTTGTGTGAGGCGATCGGCGTCGGCCGCGTCCTCGGCGACGAATGTGTGCATCAAAAGCATGATTTCCGGCCGTTCGATCTCGGGATGCGCGGCGCAGGCGGCGTTGAAGCGCTGCATCAGGCTCGTCACCTCGTCATCGCCGGAAGCCAGCGGCGTCACCTGGACCTTGCAGCCATTGGCGACGGCGAAATCGTGCGAATTCGGGTCGCGGGCCGCCACCCAGATTGGCGGGTAGGGTTTCTGCAGCGGCTTGGGCGAGGAGGTGGTGGCGGGGAATTGCCAGAACTCGCCGGAGAGTTCGAAGTCGCCGTCCCAGAGGCCGCGGATCGCCGGTATGATCTCGCGCATGCGCTGGCCGGCGCCCCAGGCGTCGAGGCCTGGAAAGATGCGCTGATATTCATAACTGTAGGCGCCGCGCGCGACGCCGATATCGAGCCGGCCGCCGCTGATGACGTCGGCCATCGCCGCTTCGCCGGCAAGCTTGATCGGATGCCAGAAGGGCGCGATCACGGTTCCAGTGCCGAGGCGGATGCGGCTGGTTTTGGCCGCGAGATAGGCGATGTTGATGAAGGGATTGGGCGAGATGGTGAATTCCATGCCGTGATGCTCGCCGATCCAGGCGGTCTCGAACCCTGCCTGTTCGGCCATCAGGACCAGTTCCTCGAGCTCGGTCACAAGCTCGGAATGCGGCTTGGCCAGGTCCGACCGTTCCATATGCACGAAGAGCGAGAATTTCATCCGTGGTCACCTGTATTGACGGCGGAAGCACCGGCTGTGGCGAGCGGCCGGACCTCACCTTCGACATCGTTGCCGACATAAACGCCGAAGGCGTCCACCGAGCATTCCCTGACATAGCGCGCGAGCATCGAGCGGATCGCCGGATCGGCGATCTTCAATCCTTCGATCGCGTCGATCTCGATCAGCCGGATGCCGCGATCGCTGGAAGCGGGCACGTCGAACGTGCCACGATAGTAGACATGTGTGCGCGAAACGGTTCCGGCGTCGTCCCAGACGGCGAACAGGAAGCCGAGCTGGGCCTCGATGGCCGTTGCCGCAAGCAGTCCTCGCAGACTATTGGCATCGCCTGCCGAACCCAACCCTCGGCCGCGCGGCAGTTCAAAACCGTCCGTCGTTTCCACGAACAGGATCCGGCCACCATTTTCGAGGATGGCGCCGACATCGGTGCCGGGCTGGGTGGCGGCCAGCGCGTCCTGGCTGAGGCCGGGTGCAACATAGGCGCCGCGGCAATAGCCGAGCGGCTGCGCGGAATTGTGCTCGAAATCACGGACGCGGCCGATGAGGATCGAATGATCGCCGGCCTCGACCAGCCGCTCCATGTCGCAGTCGAAGGACGCGACGGAGCCGTCCAAAACGGGACTGCCGGTCCTTCCCGGCCGCCATGCTACGGCGGCGAACTTGTCGGCGGCTTTCGAGGCGAAGATGCCGGACGCTGCCTTCTGGCCCTCGTTGAGGATGTTGATGGCGAAGCTTTTCGATGTCGCGAAGACAGGATGGCCTAATGCCTTGTGGGCGATGCAGACCAGCACTAGGGGTGGATCGAGCGACACCGAGGTGAAGGAGTTGGCGGTGAAGCCGCGCGGCTCGCCTCCAGGTCCGATCGTGGTGACGATGGTAACGCCGGTAAGGAAGGATCCCAGCGCACGGCGGAACTCGCCGATATCGAACCCTGTATTCGCCTCCGCGGTGCTGTTTTGCCTGGCCGCTTCGTCCTCCGCGAGGAAGTCAACGATATGGCGCGTGGTTAGGTCCGGTGCCGCGACCGCCATCATGTGCTTCTCGCCCGGCAGCACCGTGCAGCGGCCATGTGGCGCCAGGTGTGCCATCGCGGCCGACATTGCCGGCGAAGAGTTCCTGTCCTCGGAGCCGGTCATGAAAAGGGCCGGCACAGCCAGCATTGGCAGGCGGTCAGCATGATCGCCGTCGGCACGAGCGAACAGGCGATAGGTGCGGGCATAGCCTTCCGGGTCGACCGCGCTCAGTGCGGATGCCGTCTTCTGCGCTGCCGCCTCCAACTCGGCCGGCATCGGATCGCCGAACCAGCGCGCGATGGTCTGCGCCGTGCCGGCCGTATCGTTGCGGCCGTTGAGCGCTACCGCGCGCTGGCGAACGGCTTCGGCCAGTTCAGGTGGACGCCGGAACACGGCATTCAGGGAAACGATGCGGCTGACCCTCTCCGGTGCGCGCAGCGCGAGCTCCTGGGCAACGAGCGCACCCATCGAGTGGCCGACGACGGACACCTTGTCGATGCCGAGATGGTCGAGCAGGCGAATAGTTTGGTCGGCGTAGTCGGCGAGTTCCGGGTGTTGCGGCGGCAACGGCGAAAGGCCATGGCCGAGCATGTCGATGGCGATGACGTCGAAGCTATCGGCCATGCGTTCGAACTGCGGCTGCCAGATCGCGGCGTTCATGCCGACGCCGTGGATGAACAGCACCGGCGTGCCAGCGCCGGCACGGATGAAGCCGGTGCCCTCGGAAGTTGTGCCCTGTCGCGCCCATGCGGAAGCGTCAGCCATGCACGTCCCCAAGCTCCTTGAGGTCCTGATAGCGATCGCCGATACGATGATGCGGGCGACCGCCGATCGACGCGCCAAGCGCCACCACCAGTTCGTCCGGCGCCGGCGCATCGCCGATCTGGAAATGCACGGTCAGGTAATGCGAGCGCCGTCCTTCGTCATTCTTGTCCATCAGTGGGATCATGATCGGCGTGTTCGGCCCGCCGCGCAGGTTGGTGAAGGCAAGATATGTCTTGGCGCCGACGGCGCGGCGATAATGATTGCCGAAATGCAGCGTGTGGATCAGCGCCGACGCATGCTCGATCTCGCCCGACGTGCCGCAAATGGCCGCCTTGCCGTAACCCTCGATCGCGTCGCCGGAACCGGCGACGGCAATGATCTCGCGGGTCAGGGTCTCTCCGAGCACAGGCGCACAGGCGCGGATCTCGGGCGAGAGATCGTCGGTGAAGCCGCGTCCCGCCCAGGGATTGGTCAGCACCGCGGCTACGCCGATAAGGCGCAGCGGCCGGGGGGCGGCCTTGCCGCCTTCGATCAGCGTGTTCTCGGTATAGGTCACGATCTTACGAATGGCGGGCTGCATGGAATCCTCGGGTCGGCGATGCCAGGGACCGTCTGATCCCTGTATCATCTTATGGTATACCATGCTATGGAGCGCCAAGTACCTTGTCAACCGGGCATGGAATCTGTTTTCGTGGCGGTGCAGGAGGCAAGACATGCCAAACGACACCCTTCGCATCGACCGCAGCGCCAAGACCTTGAGGACGCTGGCGCTGGAGCGCATGCGCGAAGCCATCATGGATTTCCACTTCCAACCTGGCGAAAGGCTGGTCGAACGGCCGCTTTGCGACCAGCTTGGCGTCAGCCGTTCCGTCGTGCGCGAGGTGCTGCGGCAACTGGAGGCCGAGGGGCTCGTGCAGATGATCCCTGGGCACGGGCCGGCCGTAGCCAGGCCGGATCTCGGCCGCACCGACGAGATCTACGAGTTGAGGGCACTGCTTGAAGGCATTGCGGCACGCGCCTGCGCCCTGTCGGCCACCGGCGAGCAACTGGCAACGCTCGAACGCGCGCTGGCGGACCTGTTCGAGGCATGGGCGTCGGCGGCGCCGCCGGCAGTGATGCGGGCGACGACGAAATTCTACGAAACGCTGTTCGAGGCCGCGGACAAACGTGTTGCCTGGGAAATCGTCAGCGGGCTGAATGTCCGCATCAACCAGCTCCGCTCGATGACCATCGCCTCGGCCAACCGGCGCGAGCCGGCGATCGCTGAGATGAACGAGATCATGGATGCGATCCGCGCGCGCAAGCCCGAAGAGGCGGAAGCGGCGGCACGGCGACATGTCGAATCGGCTTGGCAGATCGCTCGAGATAAACTTCGCCTAGTCTAATCCGCGTGCGTCTAGCTGTGGAGCCTCAACAGGTTGTCCTCGGTTAGAGCGAGGCGACTGATAGGTGTTTTGGACTTTAGGCTGCCGTGTGGACGATGCCAATTGTATCTGTGCAGCCAGACCGGCAACTCTGCGGCACGGTGATCTGAAGTCGGATAGGCGATGGCATAGGCCCATTCGCGCAATGCTGTCTGGATGAAGCGCTCGGCCTTGCCATTGGTCTTCGGCGTATAGGGCCTTGTCCTGACATGCTTGAGGCCGAGCTCGCGGCAGGCCTTGGCGAAGGCCTTCGATTTGTAGCAGGAGCCGTTGTCGGTCATGACGCGGGCTATCGCGACGCCGAGGCTGGCGTAGTAGGCGACCGCAGCCTTGAGGAAGGCGACGGCGCTTTCTTTTTTCTCGTCGGGCAGGATCTGTGAGAAGGCGATGCGGGAAGCGTCGTCGATGCAGACATGGACGAACTCCCAACTGCTGCCGCGCGAGCTGGCATTGCCGGTGCGCTTGCCGGTAATGCGATGACCGATGCGCTCGAAACGACCGAGCTTCTTGATGTCGATATGGATCATTTCGCCAGGATGCTCGCGCTCGTAGCGTCGGATCGGCTCGGCCGGTTCGATATCCCTGAGCCGCGACAGTCCGGCACGCTTGAGAACGCGGCTAACGGTGGCGGGCGAGACGCCGACCTCATGGGCGATGTGCTTGCCGGTCCAACGTTGCCGCCGCAGCGCCATGATGCGCTCGGCGATCAACGCAGCGGTGGCCTGTGGCATATGGTCGGGCCGCGAGGAACGGTCGATCATGCCGGCCCGCCCTTCGGACTTGTAGCGCTCGACCCAGCGCGCCACGATCTTGGCCGACACGCCGTAGACACGCGCCGCATGGGCTTTGGAGAAAGCGCCTTCTATCACCGCCAGCGCCATCTCCTCTCGACGTAGCGGCGTGAGACGGGCATTCTTGTGGTTGTTCATTCGGACCCTCCGGTGAGAAGCCTGGTAACTCCAGTCTCCCCGGTCCGGTCCGAATGGACAACCTCCCGAAAGCTCACATCTAGCTATCCAACCTTCCAGGCGCTTTGCCGAAATGTCTGCTTCCGGGCAACCGCAGAATCGACCTCTACGACCGACATCAGGCGCATTGCCGGCCGGCAGCTTTGGGGCCGGATTCGGAAGGTCGGCTTATGGCGCCCGAAGTACGATAGCGGACGTTCGGCGCGGTGCGACGAAGGTCTGAACCCACCCAATAGCAGCCAAAGGGCGCGATAGACTCCACGCCTGAGGGCCCATACAATCCACACGATTTCCTTCGCTCTAGGTCAGCGTATTGCTAATGGCCGAAGAACGCAATCAGCGTCGCCTAGCCGCCATCCTCGCGGCCGATGTGGTTGGCTACTCCAAGCTCATGGGTCTCGACGAGAGCGGGACCCTGTCGGCCTTCAAGGCGCATCGCCACGAACTGGTGGACGCTAAGATCGCTGAGCATCAGGGCAGGATCGTCAAGCTGACCGGCGACGGCTTGCTGGTAGAGTTCCCCAGTGTGGTAAATGCGGTGGCCTGCGCCGCCGACATCCAGCATAAGATGCGCGAGCGTAATGCCGACGTGCCGGCGGACAGGCGCATCGAGTTCCGCATCGGGATCAACCTCGGAGATATCATCATCGACGATGACGACATTTTCGGCGATGGCGTCAACATTGCGGCTCGGATCGAGAGCATCGCCAGGCCGGGCGGCGTTGCCGTATCCGGCTCTGTCCGGGACAGTCTCGGCAACAGGCTCGCCCTTACCTTTGAAGACACGGGCGAGCAGACGCTCAAGAACATCGAGCGGCCGGTGCGCGTCTACAATGTCAACCTCTTTCCCGACGCGCCGTTCCTGCAACCGGTCGGAGTGGAGTCGGTCGCCAATGAAAAACCGTCGATCGCCGTGCTGCCCTTCAACAACATGAGCGGCGATCCGGAACAGGAGTATTTCTCGGACGGCATCACCGAGGACGTCATCACGGAACTGTCGCGCTTCCATTCACTGCTGGTGATCGCACGCCATTCGTCCTTTGCATTCAAGGGCCAGGCGATCGAAGTAAAGGAGTTCGGCCGCAAGATGGGCGCGCGTTACGTCGTCGAGGGGAGCGTGCGGAAATCGGGTAACAGAATCCGCGTCACGTCACAGCTGGTGGACGCGGTCACCGGCAGTCACGTTTGGGCCGAGCGTTATGACCGCGACCTGCTAGATCTGTTTGGCATCCAGGACGAGTTGGCTAGCGCGGTCGCCTCCACGGTTGGCGGTCGGGTCGAGGCGGCTTGGCGTGAACGCGCGGTCAGACTCAGTCCGAGTGCGCTCAAGGCCTATGACCTTGTCTTGCGCGCCAGGGCATTCGTCATGAAGTTCACCAGAAGTGACACCGAAGAGGCCCGGATGCTGACGCGCCATGCGATTGAAATCGACCCCACCAGCTCTCAGGCCCACGCCTACTACGCATATTGTTGTTTTGTGACCCAAATGGCCCACTGGTCGGAGGATCGCGATCGACTGCGTAATGAGGCCATTGAATTTGCGAAGCGGGCGGTCACGCTCGATGACGCCGACAATAACGCTCGCTGGATCCTTGGAATGGTGCACAACGCCAGGGGAGAATACGAGGAGGCGCGGTTTCATCTCGAAAAGGCCGTTCAAAATAATCCGAATGACACGGAAGCGAGGGGTTACTACGCGTATTTCCTTCACACCGTCGGACAACCCGAGGCCGCAATCGAACAGTTCGAACTGTCGAAGCGGCAGAACCCGTACGATTTCACCTGGTTCCCATGGGGCAAAGGCTGGGCATATTTCACCGCCCGCCGGTATGGTGACGCCATTGCTTCATTGAAGTCGATTCCGGAACCGATCAATGAAGTTCGAGGGATTTTGGCGGCAAGCTATGCTTATGCCGGACGTTTGGCCGAAGCGAAAGCGATGCTGGAAGAATTTCTACGGGTTGCCGAGGACGACATGGCGGCATTCCCGGGCCGCCGGCTCAAGGATTGGGATGAGTTCTGGCGGGGTGCGGCTTGGTACCAGCATCAGGAAGATCACGACCATCTGATGGACGGCCTTGGCAAGGCGGGGTTGCTCGAAAGACGAACAAAACACGGCCAGATGCCTCGACGAAATGGTCAAGTGTCGTAGCGTCGCGGCTGCGTCGTCGTCCTCGAGCATGTTGGTGGACTTGGGATCCTTGTGGTGCTGGCGCGGCAACCGGAAGAAAGTCAGCGTCTGCTCTATGGCTTCTTCCGCCCAGGTGGTCAGGCGCGGATAGCGAGTCGACCATTTGGCGAGCCATGCGGCGAGATCGGCCCTGACCTCAGCGAGATCGCACTGGTCGTAGAGCCAGCGCAACTTCTGCAGTCAGTCGTCGCCGTGCTTGCGCGGCAGGTGATCGAGCGCGTTCCTGAGGAAGTGCACGTAGCAGCGTTGCCAGGCTGCTTCCGGGATCACCTCGCCGATCGCCGCGACCAGGCCGGCGTGGTCGTCGGACACGACCAATTCGACGCCCTTGAGGCCGCGTGCCTTCAGTGAGACGAGGAAGTCCCTCCAGGCCGAACGGTTCTCGCGATTTGCCATCTCCACGGCCAGGATCTGGCGCCGGCGTCCCAGTCGATGCCAACCGCGATCAGCACCGCCTGGCTCGTGACGACGCCGGCTTCACGCACCTTCTCATAGCGCGCGTCGAGGATGAGGTAAGGAAACGGCTCTTGAAGGGGGCGTTCGGCAAACGCCTTCAAGCTCTCGTCCAAGCGCTTGTTGATGGCCGAGATCGACGAGGCCGAGAACGCATGACCGCACAGCTCTTCCGTGATCGCCTTGACCTTGCGGGTCGACACGCCCTGTACATACATCTCCGCAAGCGTCGCAACCAAGGCCCCCTCCGAACGCTGGTACCGCTCGAACAGCTCGGTGCAGAAGTGACCCGCCCGGTCCTGTGGAACCCGCAGCTCAAGCTTGCCCACCCCGGTGACCAGGGTGCGGCCGTAGTAATCCGAGCGATACCCAAGGCGCTCAGGCGTGCGTTTCGCCCTTCGAAGCACCCAGCGCCTCCTCCATCTCCGCCTCGAGAACCTCCTGCATTACCGCACGGATCACTTCGTGCAGCCCCTCCGGGTTCGAAAGCAGAATGTCTTTGACGGCAGCGCTGGTCGATTTACCCTCTGTCTTGGTCATGGTGGCGTTCCTTCCAAGGAATCGGTGACGTTGAACATCACCAGCCTGCCATGACCGCCCTCTCTCAGCGAATTTGCAGAACTCTCAGCACACTACCCGCCACCGTGTCTGGCGCCGGCCCGATTCCCTGGCGAATGGACTTCTCAGAGGAGCGCAAATACGATCATTAAAGCCGGTTGTCAGAGGTCTGCCCAAATTGGTCGAAGAAAGCTTCACCCGCCGATTGGCCGCCATTGTCGTCGCCGACGTGGTCGGATACTCGCGGCTGATGGAGTCCGATGAAGCAGGCACGCTTGCCACGCTCAAAGACCGACGGACCTTGATCCTGCAGCCCACGGTGCGCGCAAGGGGTGGCCGCATCGTCAAGTTCATGGGCGACGGCGTGCTCATCGAATTCGCCAGCGCGGTAAACGCGGTGAGCGCGGCGATTGAGCTGCAACGAAAGATGTCGGAAGCCAATACGGACTTGCCAGATCAGAGCCGCATTGTGCTCCGCATAGGCATCAATCTCGGCGACGTCATCGGCGAAGGTGCCGACATCTATGGGGAAGGCGTCAACATCGCCGCGCGGCTCGAGACGCTGGCGGAGCCCGGTGGCATATGCATTTCCGGCAAGGTTCACGAAGAGGTCCGAGGCAAGGTCGACGCCGCCTTCGAGGACGCGGGCGAACGACAGCTCAAGAATATCAGCACGCGCGTCCGCGTCTATCATTGCGGACCTACCGTCGTGCCAATGGCACCCCAGACGATCTCACCCATTTCCAACAAGCCTTCGATAGCCATCCTGCCGCTGGACAACCTCAGCGGCGATCCCGGCCAGAAATACCTGTCAGACGGCATCACCGAGGACATCATTACCGAGCTGTCCCGGTTCAAGAACCTTTCCGTAGCCGCTCGTCATGCCTCGTTTCAGCTTGGCGGCAAAGGCGTTAACCCCGTGCTGGCTGCGCGCGATCTCGGTGTGAACTTTGTTGTTGAAGGTAGCGTGCAGAAAAAGGGCGAGCGGATACGCATTACCGTGCAGCTGATCGACGCCGACACTGGCAACCACGTCTGGGCTGAACGATTTGACCGCGAAACACACGATATTTTCGCGGTGCAGGATGAGGTCGTCTCGGCGATAGTTGCGACGCTCGAAGGGCACATGATGAGCACCGCCGTAGCGCAACTGCGCAAGAAGCCAACGTCGAGCTGGACCGCCTACGACTTCTTCATGCAAGGTAGAGAAGTCGCCCGCCGGGCCAGCGACAGGGAAGCCGCACCCTTCTTCGCTCGTGCAATTTCCATCGATCCGGGATTCGCCCAGGCCCATGCCTGGCTCGCAATCGGGCACCTCGGCAGCTACTGGGCCGATGCCGATTCATTGACTCTGGAAGAGGCCCGCCTTGCCGCGCAAAGGGCCTTGGAACTGGACAGCAACGATGCAGCCGTCCAGCAGGCCAACGCGATGGTCGCGCTCTGGCTGGGACAGCACGAACGTGCGAGCATGCATTTCAACCGCGCTGTCGATCTCAATCCCGCTGACGCGGAGATTCGCGCCGACCGGGCGGAAGGGATGCGATTTGCCGGCCAGCCAGAAGAGGCGCTGATCGAGATCGACGACGCGCTGCAGAGGAGCAAATTTCCACCGCATTGGTTCTGGTGGATTCGCGGCGGGATCTTGATCGACCTGGAGAGATACGACGAAGCGATCGCCGCCCTCGGCAATATCCCACAGAAGGAATACGGCGCCTGGCTTCAGCTTGCCGCCGCTCACGCCCAACTTGGCCATGCATCCGAGGCTGCCCAGGCCTTAGCGATAGGACGGAAACTCAAGCCGAACCTCTCTTTGCGGGATGTCGTCGCGATGAGCCCTTACGCGCACAGGGAAGCGGGTGATCAGCTGTTCAACGGATTGCGGAGGGCCGGTCTGTCGGAGTGAAACGGGCCACCGCCGTTCGAACGGCTGTCTCGGCGCCCCCGCACCTGGGAGCAGCAGCTTTTTCAGCGGCCATGGGCCTCCGGTCAAAGACTCTGAGAGGTCATGGCGACTCGTGCCCAGACAGATTTTGCCTCTAAGGCGCGCGCGCATTGTGCGATTGCCGATCGGCCGTTACCGGCATGCTCGCCAGGCGCATGGTGGCGGGCGACCAGGGGTGGGAAATTGTCCGGTGCTGGAGCCCACCTGCCAACGGCGGTCTGTCCGTCCGGCCACTTCTTTTATTCTAAGCGAGTAGACCAAAGACGTCGAAGGGCTGGCAGCGAGAAGTAGTAGAGGAAAGAATCGTTGCGACCCCGGACCGGCTGGACCGATCGGAACAGCGGCTTTCAGGGATGAACCGGTCGATAGTGCACAATCGCAGGCCTCGCTCAGGTGATGCCCGTCGGCCTTAATCTGGCAAGCCCGCCAGACGCCAGCCATCAACAAACGGCTGCGCATCGCTCGGGCTCTTGAAAGGTGAGGCCGCCACCAAATCACTAACCCTCCAATTTGGATTGCCCGCAAGAAAGAGCCGGGCTTCCTCCTGCGCCTCAGGAACGCGACCGGCAAGGGCAAGCGCGGGAACCAGGTGCTCCCTCGAACCCGTCCCGTACGTTTCTTCCCGGCTCAAGGACGCCACAGCTTCTTCATAGTGACCGGAGGAAATCTGCGCAATTCCCATGATCCAGAAATACCAACCGGGTGGGCGGGGATTTATACGGAGCGCCGCGCCACAAGCTATCAGCGCTGCTTGCGGATCGCCTAAGTAGATTTGCAGCTCACCCGTCCAGGCAACCGCATCTGCATTGTTGGAATTAAGTCGAACGGCAGCATCGAATTGGGATTTTGCTTCATCCCAATTGCGCTCGTAGAGCTGGACGCAGCCCAGGATCCTGCGAGCGTGGGAATCGTCGGGATCGATTTTCACTGCCCTTTGCGCGTGTATCAGAGCATTTGCGCGGCCGGGCTCCTGTGGCTCTCCCCAGATAATCCAGCCAAATAGCAGTGAGATGGCAAGATTGCTGTGCGCCTCGCAGTAGTTTGGATCGATCTGAAGGGCACGTTCCAGGTCAGCACACGCCTCCCTGTTGTCGGACCTGGAATTGTTGCACTTGCCTCGCGACCTAACACAAAGATCATAGGCTTCGAGATTTGACGGTCGGGTACGGGCAACAAGTTTCTTTTCACCAAGCTTACCAGAGATCGCTTCAACAACGCGTCGCGTCACCTCGTCCTGAACGTCGAAGATGTCGGCAATTTCGCGGTCGAAGCGCTCGGCCCACACGTGGTTGCCGCCTTCTCCGGCATCAATAAGCTGCACGTTGACGCGCAACCGCTTGTTGGATCGCCGGGCGCTGCCCTCGAGAACATATTTGACGCCCAGATCGCGAGCGATCTGACGTACGTCGGTTGGTTTGCCTTTATAGGCAAAAGTGGAGTTGCGGGCGATGACGAAGAAGCCGGACACATTCGACAGATCGGTGATGATGTCCTCCGTCAGCCCGTCGGTAAAGAACTCCTGTTCAGGGTCACCACTCATGTTGATAAAAGGCAGCACAGCAATCGAAGGCTTGTCGGGAGGTGCGAGCGGTTGTGAAAGCTTCTCTAGAACAAGGGACGGTCCAGTTGGTGCCGCGGGCTTTGCCTTGGAGGGAACGCCGACCTGTAGCGAATAAACCCGGATCGGCTCGGTGATGTTCTTGAGCTGAACCGCACCGCGATCGTTGATCGCGATGTCGAGCCTTGACTTGACCTGCCAATAAGCCTGCTCGGAAAGACAGATATTGCCGGGTTCGCAGATGCCTTCCAGGCGTGCGGCGATGTTGACGCCATCACCCATCAGGTCACCATCGCCTTCTTGCACGACGTCGCCCAAATGAATGCCGATCCGGAACTCGATGCGGCGTTCATCCGGCACCCCGGCGTTGCGCTCAAGCATGGCGTTCTGCACTTCGATCGCGCAGCGCACTGCTTCCACCACGCTGCCGAACTCGACGAGGCTCCCGTCGCCGGTGCGCTTGACGACGCGACCACGATGAACGGCGATGGTGGGATCGATGAGATCGCTGCGCAGCGCCCGCAGCCGTGCCAAGATGCGATCTTCATCTGCGCCGGCTAGCCGGCTGTAGCCGACCACATCCGAGACGAGGATCGCTGCGATTTTGCGCGTCTCCCTCATGTCATGCTCCCTCCATCCAGTCTGGCACTACTGGTGAGGCAAAGGAAGATAGCTCCGAGCCATTGGGTTCCAGTCGTTCCAGACCCTTGGGCAGACAACAGCCTGAGGCCTGGCCATTGGCGATGTCCGCTTTTGGTCAATGGACTGGGCCGTGCGAATGACTGCAATTGGGCGCAAAGCGGAATGTGGGCATCGCGCCGCGACGGTTGAGATTCAATCGCGGCTCAGAGCTCGCCGGAGAGCGCCGAAGCGAATGCGATATTGCGCCGGCGTCAGCCCGACCTTGCGGCGGAAGAGCCGCCCGAAAAAACTCGCGTCCTCGTAGCCGACTTCATTCGCCACCGCTTCGACAGGGAGATCGCCCGTCTCCAGCATCTGCTTGGCCTGCTCGAGCCTGAGCGCGTGGATGTAGTCGATCGCCTTCATGTCCGTAGCCCTGGCGAAGCGGCGCACGAAGGAGCGCTCGGACAAGCCTGACAACCTTGTCATGGCGGCGACGGGGGACGGAGTCCGATAGTTGAGTTCCGCCCATTTCTGGCACCGGTTGATCACCGCGTCGTCGGTCTGCCGAAAGCGCATCAGCGCGGCGAAGGGCTGCTGGCCCATGTCGTGCCACTGCAGCATGTAGACCTTGGCGACCTCCATCGCCTCCCTGAGGCTGACGAAGCGCGCGATCAGATAGAGGGCGAGATCCTGCCAGCTTGAGCCGCCCCCGGCCATGACGATGCGCTGGACCTCGCCGCTCAGCACGAGCGACTGGCCCGGCTTCACCTTAACGCCAGGATAGTTGTTCGTGAGCGTCTCGACATAGCCCCAGTGAATGGTGGCCTCGCGATTGTCGAGCAGCCCGGCCTCGCCGAGCAGCACCGCGCCCGAGCATGCGCTGGCCAGCATAGCGCCGTCGTCATGCGCTCGCTTCAGCCACGCGGCTTCGGCGTCATACTGCCCGGCAACGCTTTCTCCCGGATTGACGAAGAAATCTGGAATACAGACGATGTCGGGTGGCGGGCAATCGGCAAGGCTGTGATCTGGGCGCACCCAGATGCCGTTTGCAGCGCGAAACGGGCTGCCGTCCCCAGCAACCACATAGGGCCGCATGCGCGGCATGCCCGCCACACCGCTGGTGATGAACAGGAAATCCCTGCCGGGCGAGGAAAACAGGTCGAACATGCCGTAGATCGTGGAGGCGGTAGCCTCCGGAACGGCAAGGATCGCCACATTCAATGGGCCGATCTGTTCAACCATGGCAGAAATGACCGCCTTTCAGCATTTTCGACTTTAGTGGCCGTGCCCGCGCCGCGCTAGCGTGTGTGAAACGAGGAGACCGCCACATGGCCGCCACCGCTACCCTTGCACCATCGAGCATCGAAAGCTTCCGTGCCGTCATGCGCGGCGAGGTGCTGGAGCCGTCGAGCCCATCCTATGACACGACGCGGATCGTCTGGAACGGCATGATCGACCGACGTCCCGCTCTCATCGCGCGCTGCCGGAGTTCTGCCGATGTCGAGGCGTCGGTAAATTTCGCGCGCGAAGAGCGGCTGGCGATCGCGATCCGCTCAGGAGGCCACAATGTTGCAGGCTACGCCGTCTGCGACGGCGGGCTGATGATCGACATGTCGCTGATGCAGGGCGTGCGGGTCGCGCCCGGCCTCGATCGCGCCTTCGTCGAGGGCGGCGCCACCTGGGCCAATGTCGATGCGGCCACCACCCCGCATGATCGCGCCACGCCAGGCGGCCTCATCTCGGCGACGGGCGTTGCCGGCCTGACGCTTTCCGGTGGCATAGGCTGGCTGCGCGGCAGCCACGGCCTCAGCGTCGACAATCTGCTGGGGGCCGATCTGGTGACCGCCGATGGCCGCCTCATCCGTGCCGACGCGACGCAGAACCCGGGTCTCTTCTGGGCGCTGCGCGGCGGCGGCGGCAATTTCGGCGTGGTGACGAGCTTCGAGTTCAAGCTGCACCCGATCGAGCCGGAGCTGATGTTATGCGGTCCGGCCTATCCCGAAGAGCGCGCCAACGAGATCATTCCACTCTGGCGCGACTTCATGCAGACCGCACCCGATCGCCTAAGCGGCCTGGCGGAATTCTCCACGCTGCCGGACGATCCCTCGATCCCCGAGCATGCAAGGGGCCGGCGCGTCCTGGCGCTCGCGCATGTCTATGACGGACCGGCCGACGAGGGCGAGCGGGTCATGGCGCCGTTGCGCAGCTTTGGGGAACCGCTCGTCGATTTCAGCGGCCGCATGCCATATCGCACCATCCAGTCGCTCTATGACGGGCTGTTCCCGAAAGGCCGCGACCGCTGCTACTGGAAATCCACCTACCTCTCGCGCCTCGACGACGAGGTCATCGGGGAGATCACCGCGCGGATGGCGAAGCGACCCTCCGAAATGACCTTCGCCTCGATCTGGAAGTTCGGCGGTTTCGTCCAGCGCGTCCCAGCCGATGCGACCGCCTTCGGCGACCGCTCCATGCCCTTCATGCTCAGCCTCGACGCCATCTGGCCAGGCGCTGACGAGGACGATGCGAACATCGGCTGGGTTCGCAGCTTCTGGCAGGAGATGCAGCGCTACTCGACCGGGCGCCTCTATCTGAACTTCCCCGGCCATGGCGAAGGAGCGGATCTCGTGCGCGACGCCCTGGGAGCCGAGGCCTACGCGCGGCTCGCCAAGATCAAGCAGATATACGATCCGGACAATCTGTTCCGCCTCAACCAGAACATCCTGCCAATGCACTGACGCGCAACTTCAAGTCGGGCGTACGGTAGCGACTCTTGCCTGGGTCGTAGTGGCTTTGAACGCGCTGAGCCGCGAGGGACGCCCAGCGTCATCGCCACGATGTCGGCTTTCAATCAGTGACAGATCTGTCCGCAACGACCGAGATTGAGGCGCGAAGCAGTCGATGGTCACTGACCTTTGGTGGCCGCTCTCCACCCTATCTCAGACGGCGACTTTTGCGTTTACCGCTGAGCACGGACGATGCGAGCACTATCGGAAGTCCCGTGTCTTCACCTTGATTGGCTCGACCTTCAGCGTTGGATCGACGAGGTCCCGTGGCCGCAGAACCTTCGGCAAGCTGCGAGGATCGATTCCAGGCCCACCATGATGGGCTCGTGACGGCATGGCGGTGTTCGGAGAGTGGGCGCAGTGAATGCTATAGGGGACCGCCAGTCTGAGAACGCGGCTATCCGCAAGTGTGGAGGAACTCGAGCGGGTGACGACAAAAATTGCCTCGGTCGATGTGGACGAGACTGAGCATTGAGTCTGAGCAGAAGCGTCTTCAATAACTGAGAACGGAACACGACGCTCACACGTCTACGCCTGCTTTGCGAAACCCCTCGAGCCACAATTCATGGTCTTCGGCCAGTGCGCACATGCCTGCACAATTGCAGGCGAATGCTGGAATATCGAAACCTGTCGGTGCCTCGCCTAGAATTGCTTTTGCCTCATCGATCCTCCCCAGTTGGGAAAGGCACATCGACTGAAGCAATCTTACATAGAAAGGTGCGCCGTTAATTGTTCTGTAGGTATTAAGGGCTCCTTCAAAGTCACGCATTAGATACTGTACGTCTGCCAAGATAACGGTCCATCCCGGCGGTACGCGTGGCTCAGCCCGACATACACGTTCAATTATTTCCCGTGCGCGATTGCGTTCGCCTATGAACGCGAGAACTAGTGCCCGTGTGGCGGCCGTGGAGATGTCACGCGGATTGAGTAAACTTGCACTATCAGAATATCGTCTTGCATTGTCTCCATCCCCGAGCATTAGGTACGCAGCTGCTACCTGTTCAAGCACGTAGGCGTCTGTCTTGTCGGCAGCGATAGCTCTTTCAGCGTATCCGCGAGATAGTTCGGCGATTTTCATATGAGTGTCACGTGCGGATCCGGTAAATCGTCTATAGCCATATAGGCCACTCAACATGGCCAACGCTCTCGCATATTGAGGATCAATTTTGATCGCCTGATTCAGGCAGCTTATAGCATCCTCCTCATCGCCATTTCTAGAAGCCTGCCTGCTGCGCAACCACAAACTATAAGCGGTGGTGCTTGTCGTCGGATTTCGCTGACGAGCTTTGCTTGCTGCTTCATCCAAATTATAAAAAAGCCGGCCAAGAATAGCATCAACGATCTCGTCCTGAACTTGAAATATGTCTTCAATTCTTCGATCGAATTTTTCTGCGAACGCATGAGTCCCAGTTTGAACGTCAATGAGTTGAACTGTAGCACGCACCCTGTTGCCGGCCTGGCGGATGCTTCCCTCGATCACAAAATCAGCCCGAAGCTTGCGGCCTATCTCCGCCACGTTTACGGACCGATCCTTAAACAGAGCTGTCGTATTACGTGCAATCACTGACAGATGTTGATAGCGGGAAAGCTCCGTGATTATGTCTTCGGTAATTCCATCGGAGAAATAGTCTTGTGCTGGGTCGCCAGACATATTTGCGAATGGCAATACCGCCACTGTCGTACGCTCGTTGACCCTTAAAAATTGGGCTTCTTGGACTCCTTCTGCATCTTTGGGCCTGATGCGATAGACGCGAATTGTCCGGGATATATTCTTGAGGGAGCTTTCCCCAATGTCCTCGATTGAAATCTCGAGCTTTCCTTGAATCGCGTCGTACATTTGGCCCGAAATGCAAATACCTCCCGGCTCGGACAGGGTTTCAAGCCGAGCGGCGATGTTAACACCGTCACCGTAGACATCCGACTCGTCCTCTATGATGTCTCCCAGGTTAATGCCTATCCGCAATCTGATCCGATTAGCATCTGCTAGCGTTTCATTTGCCTTGGCCATGCGGAGCTGAAGTTCAAGCGCACAACTCACCGCATTTACTGCGCTAGCAAATTCGGCCAGGATTCCGTCGCCCATGAACTTGACAATTCGACCGGCGTGCTCTCGAACGGCCGGCACCACGATCTCCCTTCGCCGTTCCTTGATCACATCAAAAGTGCCGAGCTCATCCGCCTCCATGAGGCGGGAGTAACCAACCACGTCGGCCACTAGGATGGCAGCCAAACGGCGCTGCGCAGCGTTTCCGACCACTGCCGACCAACCTCTTCGTTCCCATCGCCCCAACCAATCTACAACAAGGCGCAAATGTCTGCCAGAAACTTGCCTCAGCCGGTCGAGCAGGTTTTTGGCGAGCGTGGTTCGCCCTTCACGCCGGAGACAGCGCCCTGGCGTGCGATCAGCTAACAATTGCCGTTGTCGCCCCGATAAACGCCCGACAGCGGCGTTGGGATTGTGCCTGGTGCCAGATCGCTCGTATCGACAGCAAGTACCTTCATCGTGGAAGCTTGCTGACCTGGTCATTACGACCCGGCTGCGCGGTATCCTGTTTCCGTCGCTGCGCCATGGCGGCGGCACCAACCTGGTGACCTTGTCGAAGCGACAGGGTCGCGACGATCCGGTCACCGGCTGCCGAACGATCAGTCAGGCCTTGAGTTGCTAGCTGGGGTCGGAACAAGAGCAGTGCGAAATCCGTACGCTAAGGTCGAACGGAGCAGGAACGTTATGCGGCGCGCCTTAGCCCGGCCGGGAGCCGAAGCGACCTGAAGCCTTCCGGGAGATGTTGCTCGCTGTCCCAGGTGTAGATGCCCGTCGGTTGATGTGCTCCCAACTCAGCGGCGAGATATGCTTCAACAGTGTATCTGGGATGTTCCTTCCCGCTCGTTTGAGCTCTGTGACTGCGCGGTCGAGATAGACAGTGTTCCAGTGTACGATCGCGCTGACGACTAGATTGAGGCCCGATGCGCGGAATGCCCGACTTTCGAACGACCGGTCGCGGAGTTCGCCACGCTCATGGAAGAAGACTCCGCGTTTGAGTTTGTGCGCTACCTCGCCCTTGTTGAGGCCGGCTTGGCAGCGTCGCTGAAGTGGTCACGCTCATCGCCTCCAGCTGGAAGCGCTCGCGCATGCCTTCCTCGTTGTTCGCCCTTTGGTTCATTGTAAAGGATCAAGTGGTCTAATGCTAATCGACGAGGCGGCTTTGGGGCCGCAAGGCGGCGGGCAGCTTTTTGCCACCGAACTGCGACAGCGGCCACGAAGCCTTTCACCTCCTGGCGCGCCGCGTCGATCCAACTGGCGACGGCCGGGAGAAAGGTCGGGCAATCGTCATAGATCACCGGCTGCAGCTCGAAATAGACCTGGCGGCGCTTTGCCCGGATCGGCGAGCGAGCGCGAAGACCAATTTGTGCGCCCGGCAGGGCGTCATCCGGATTGCCCCCCGCTCGGCCTATGGGTCGGCTGCGCTGCCCGACACCTGCGACGCACGTCAGAGGCTGTTGGAGACGCGAAAGGCCGTCGGGACTGCCATGTGATCTCGCTCTCTATGTGCCTTGCTAAATATTGACTGGAAGCACCAAGAATCGATTAAGTGTGCTCCGGTATGCTGCGCCAATAGGAAGTTGCTCTGACCGAGACTCCACGTTGGCAAATGCTATTCATCAGCGCTTCCACGCTTTGCTGACCTGGACCCGTGTCCCGGCAGTGATTGCCCTTATCGTGCTGTTGCTCGCTGGAATTTTTGCCGACCATCAAAACAGCATTGTTGCCGATCAGGCATTGCGCGTTGACGTCGCGAAGGAGATGAACCTCATCCGCGCCAATCTTGAGGGCAACGTCAATGGAGACCTTCAACTCGTGCGCGGTCTGGTCGCGACGATCGTCACCGAACCGAATATGAGCCAAGACCGCTTTGCCCAGCTGGCAGAGAGCCTCTTTCGCGAGAAGATACACCTCAGAAACATCGCCGCTGCCCCTGGCCTGGTCATCTCGTTGATGTATCCGATGCAAGGCAATGAGAAGGCCATTGGACTGGACTTTCGCAAGGATGAAGAACAGCGTGAGGCAGTACTTCGGGCACGCAATACCAAACAACTGGTGTTGGCCGGACCGGTAGAACTCAAACAAGGAGGTCAGGCATTTATCGGGCGATTTCCTGTCTTCCTTGACCGTGACCGCCCTACCGAGACGTTCTGGGGCATAGTGGCTGCCGTGATCGACATTCAGAGGCTGTACGAGGACAGCGGTCTTTTAGACAAGAAACTGCCGATCGAGATCGCGCTGACGGGCAAGGACGCTCTCGGCCAAAGCGGCGCGCGATTTTACGGTCCCGCGCACGTGATGGAAAGCAATCCCGTCACGGCCGAGGTGCGATTGCCAACAGGATCCTGGAAGATTGCCGCTATACCCAAAGGTGGTTGGAATGCGGCGCCCCGCAGCGCCTGGATTTTGCGACTTGCAATGCTCATCGGCGGCGCTCTGGTACTGGTTCCAATCGTCATTGCAGGGCTGCTTCTCGAGCAACGGCATAAGCACTATGCTGATCTACGGCGCAGCGAACGACGGCTTGCACAGCTCTCCGAAAGGCTGGAGCTTGCGCTTGACGCATCACAAATTGGTGTGTGGGAGCAGGATCTCGACTCGGACATCATATCCTGGGACGACCGCCTGAACGAAATCTATGGAAAGCCGGCGGATGGCGAACCGAGGACCTTCGAAGAGTGGTCGAGGTCGATCCACGCTGACGATCTTGAGCACGCCAAGCAGGATTTCGCACAAGGGATTGCGACCGGCCTATACTCATCGGAATATCGTGTAGTGCTTCCCAATGGTGTAGTTCGACATCTTCGCGCGCGTGCCAAAAGTTACAGGGATGATACCAATCACAAAATGGTCGGAGCGGAATGGGACGTGACGGCGGATGTGGCCCTGACCCGGGAGTTGGAGCAAGCAAAAAACCTCGCGGAAACGAGGAATGCTGAGCTAGAGGCGGCGACAGCGCGCAATGAGCATACCGCACTACACGATATGCTGACTGGTCTTCCAAATCGCCGCTACCTCGACACTATGCTGGAAAGGCATGCTGTCGCAGATTCAACGGCTGCCGGCGGCGCTGCACTTCTGCATCTTGATCTCGACCGTTTCAAACAAATCAATGACACACTTGGACATTCGGTTGGCGACGCCGTGCTAATCCATACCGCGAATGTGCTGACATCAACTGTTCGGTCAGGAAACTTCGTTGCCCGCGTGGGAGGCGATGAGTTTGTCGTACTGTGCACCCGCGATATCTCAACTGACCAACTCAGCCAGCTGGCCGATCGCATTCTACAGAGATTGCGACAGCCGGTGCCCTATAAAGACCACCAATGTCGTATCGGGGTCAGCATCGGCATCGCGGTCGAAGCGGACGGTCCCGTCGACGGCCCACGCTTGATGGTCAACGCGGACATAGCCCTCTACCGGGCCAAGAGCCAGGGACGCAATCGATATGAGTTCTTCACCGAAGATCTCCAGTCCGAGATCGTTCGGACCAAACGGGTCGCCGATGAGATCCTCGCGGGGTTGGAACGCAACGAATTTGTTCCGCACTACCAGCTGCAGTTCCACGCGAAAACGTTAGAGGTTGCGGGCGTCGAGGCACTGGCGCGCTGGAACCATCCGATCGCCGGGCTTCAGACGCCAGCCTGGTTCCTGAGGATTGCGGAAGAGTTGAATGTCGTTTCGATCATCGACCGGCTGGTGCTCGAACAAACTCTCCAAGACTTCGATCGGTGGCAAAGAGCCGGCCTGTCGATGCCGCGCGCTTCGGTGAACGTCTCCGCGACGCGGTTGCAGGACGGGGAGCTGATCAATAGCCTGAATTCGCTTTCAATAAAACCCGGGACCGTTTCGTTCGAGCTTCTAGAGTCGATCTTCCTCGACGACAATGATGAGCTTGTGGTCTGGAACGTTAACCAGATCAAGGAACTCGGAATCGATATAGAAATTGACGATTTCGGCACCGGCCACGCCTCGATTGTCAGCTTGATGAAACTTCAGCCGCGACGGCTGAAAATTGCACGCCAGCTAATTGGTCCAATCGCAGAGTCAGCCCAGCAGCGGCAGGTCGTACAGTCGATCGTGCAGATTGGAAGGTCCTTGGGGGTGGAAGTCATCGCCGAAGGTGTCGAGACGATGCAGCAGGCCAAGATCCTTAAGGACCTGGGCTGCGACATCCTGCAAGGCTATGCGCTGAGCCGGCCGATGAACGCACACGGCATCGTGGAGTTCTTAAGCAGCCCTCGAAGGCGCACAGCATCCTAATACCTGAAATGGGCGATTTTCAACCGAAAGGTACAAGCTTGCCAGCCGTCTCGGCCCAGCCACGTCCGCTTGGTCAACGGATCGGATGGCTGGAATGACTGACGTGGGCCCGTAACTTGCCCTTCCGGTTTCGGAACCAAGTTACCAAAATGCAGCCCTTCAGCCCTTGACGGCGTTCATCGCTGTTGATCCCCCCTGCTCTGTTGACTGTCGGCAGTAATGCGCGAAGCCATTCCGTTGCTGGCACCACATTGCCGAGCCTCATCGGCCTGGCAACTGACCGATGATGTTGCAATCGACCGTGGGGCCGGAACGCTCGGTGTACGCGGCGTAGATTACCTGATCCATGTTCATCGAGATTTCACGAACCAGCTTTCGACGGACTGCGGTGACGAACATTGCGGCGTCGGTGACGCCGATTGCGAATGCGTCCGGTCCGCCGATGACGCAGCGCTCGAAATAGGATTGCAGCCTGGAGGGGTCGTACCGCGCAAACCCGTCGGCCTCGCCAATGCGGGGTAGTGTAATAGGCAGCCCGTTGATCGTCACACCTTCCGCGAGAAGAAACTGCCGAATGGGGTCAATGAGTGCTCCGGCATTGTTCGGTCCGTCGCCGGATACGTCAATAACACGGCGCGGGCTGCGCAAGCCGCTCTTCGCGAACAGCCCATTCGCGGCCTGCAACGCGCCGGAAATCGACGTTCCCCGGCCTTCAGTCAACGACAGAGCAGCGAGCCTGTCCGCCAAAGTCAGAGTATCCTCTCGGCTTTCGACAATTGTCCACGGCACGATGACGGTTTGCTGATTTGGTCCCGCCCACTCCAGATAGAGCACTGCGATTCTTCCCAGTTCTCCCGCCTTGATTGCCATCGCGATGTCTGCGTGGCGGAAAGCATCAACATAGCCGTCGCGCTGCACTTTTTGCTCGATTCTGCTCATCGACGGCGAGACGTCCACGGCAAGGATCAATTGCAAATCGACTTCGGCCAGGCCGTCCGCGGGACGATCCGTCGAGTGGGCCTGTGGCGCTGTCGCGAAGAACAGGGTGAGCAGGAAGGCGGCCGTGAGCCGCAGCACTGGTCTTGCACCCATGCTTCCAGCAATCCATACTAAGCAGTCCATGGCGAACCCCTCTCACCGACAATGGAATGTGGAATTGTCGGTCCGGGGCGTTTGCCAAGTCACGAACGGCTTACGATCATTCGCCGAAATCCGCGCTCCCCGCACGGTCTGGATGATGATCAGTCGTCGCAGCGCGAAACCGTGCTAGTATGGGACTGCGGCTTCGTGCTTAGGGGAACCGGCTTGAATAGCTCGCCGCCCACGACGTTCGTGCTCAACGGCGTGACCGCCGACGTGAGCAGGGAGACCTTGCGCGACCAGTTCAATAGGACAATCGCAGTTCGCCACCAGACCTTCGCGGTACTTCGCCACCTTCTGGAGAATGCTGATCGCGTCATCACCAAGGACGAGCTGATGAAGGTGGTCTGGAATGGGCTAGCCGTCACCGATGACAGCCTGGTCCAATGCATTCACGAGATCCGTGCGGCGCTCAACGACAGTCGCCAGGCCGTCGTGCAGACAGTGCCGAGGCGCGGTTACAGGTTGGTCCTTCCCTCAAATGCCGGACCAAGATTGGTTACAATTCTGGCGGCAGAATTGGCCGGCGAAGTCCGGCCGGCAGGCAAGGATGAGCGGAGCATTGCTGCACTTACCCCGGCGTACAGGCAGGTCCTTGATGGGCTGCTGATAAAACATGCCGGTCGTGTCTTCGCGAGCGTCGAAGAGACAGTCCTTGCGGAGTTTGCTGGCCCTGTCGAGGCGTTGCGGTGTGCGAGCGAGATCCAGCATGAGGTCGATAGGCGGAACTGCGAGGTTCCCGAGACAAAGCGGCTGCGCTTCCGCATCGGCGTTGACCTAGGTTACGTCGTCGCCGAGGGCGACCACCTCAGGGGCGAGGCCGTCGAGGTTGCAGCTCATCTTCAAACCTTGTCACGCCCCGGCGGGATTTGCATCACGGAAGCGGTCCGCGTCCAGGCTCAGGCCCACCTCTCGCTGGAATTCATCGATCTCGGCGAGCACAAACTGAAGGATGTCGCCCGTGCCTTGCGCATCTACCGCGTATGCCTTGCGTCCGAGGAACCGGTCAAATCGCCATTTCGCGGTCTCGATGCCTTCGAATTCGAAGATGCCGATCTATTCTTCGGCCGAGCGCGGGCGATTGCCGCCTGCACTGCCAGACTGGAGCAGCAGGCAGCAAGCGGCACGGCATTCCNTCCTGCTCATCTACGGAATGAGCGGTTGTGGCAAGTCGTCCCTCCTGCGCGCTGGCCTGCTGCCGTCATTGACGCGACCTGGAGCCGTGGCAGGCATATCCTTGTGGCGCCGCTGCCTGATCCGCCTCTCCGAAGGACCGGATGCATTCGCTGTGTTGGCTGCGGCGCTGCTTCACGACGCTGCTGTGCCGGAGCTGTCCTCAGAAGTAACAGCTGCGGAACTCGCTCTGCTTTGCAGGAGCACGCCGGATCGAGCCCTGGCGATGGTCCGACAGGCACTTCGCAAGGCCGCCGGGCCGGCCCGCTCACAGATCAGACTGCTTGTGGTCATCGATCAGCTGGAGGAGCTGTTCACGACGGAGAGGCAGCCGGCGACGCGCGAGGCCCTTGTGCGGTTCATGGCGGTGCTGGCGGCGAGCGGACTGGTCTGGGTGATAGCGGCGATCCGTTCGGATTTCTTCCACCGCTGCGGCGAGGTTCAGGGCTTCTCGGCTCTCAAGGACGGCCTCGCCAGCTACGAACTCCTGCCGCCGACTGGCACAGAGATTGGGCAGATCATCCGCGAACCCGCCCGCGTTGCCGGCCTCCGCTTCGAGGAGAACCCCGAGCGGGGTCGACTCGATGATGTCCTGCAGGAGGCAGCGGCTGCAGATCCCGGATCATTGCCGCTTCTCGAGTTTGTCCTCGACGCGTTGTACCAGGCCAGTGGCGACCGACGCGTTCTGACCTTTGCACATTATCGTGCGCTGGGCGGCCTCGAAGGCGCAATCGCGCGCCGCGCCGACGAAGTCCTGGACTTGCTGGCGCCCGGGATCCAGGACGCCTTGCCCGCGGTGCTGCGCGCCCTCACCACGGCGAGCCTGGCCGATGAAACAGTCACGGCACGTCCAGCCCTGTATGCCGAAGTTGCGGGCACTCCCGCGCGATCGGCCCTCGTCAGTGCCCTCATCGACGCACGGCTCCTCGTCAGCGACGAGGACGCCGCAGGGCATGTTTTCGTTCGTCTTGCACATGAAGCACTGTTGAGCCGTTGGCCGCGCGCCGGTGACATTGTGAATGCAAACCGGAACTTTCTCGCGACGCGCGAACGCCTGAGGGCCGACGCCCACCGATGGCACCTGGAAAACAGGAATCGAGAGCTTCTCCTCCCGTCCGGCAAACGTCTGGCGGAGGGCGAAGAGTTGATGCTTACAAGGCGGCAGGAGGTCGACGATGCCGTCCTTGAATACATCGAGGAGTCCTTGCGTGCCCATCGGCAGAAGGAGGAGAAGGACCGTCACGCAGAGCTAGCACTGGTCGCGGCTGCCGAAGAGGCAAAACGCGAGCGCCTCGAGCGCGAGGCCGATCGCCGGAGCCTAGCGGCTGCCGCGGCAAACCGGCTTGCCCGACGGACACGGAACGCCGCTATCGTCGCAATAATGCTCGCTGTCATGGCGGGTGCAGGCGCATTGGTCGCCCTCAAAGCGCGGGAGGAAGCAAGGGGGCAACGCGATCAGGCGCTGCGCAATCAGTTCCTTTCGCTCTCGTTCCTTTCCGAGCGGTCCGCCGCGGCAGGCAATACCGAGGCTGCGATCCGGCTGGCGCTTGAGGCGCTACCCTCGAAAGAGCAACCCGAGCGGCCATATCTATTTGAGGCGGAGGCAGCTCTCTACAAGGCTCTGCTGGCGCACCGGCAGATCAAAATCCTCCGCCCTGGCGCCGCTGTGGCGCATGCGGCATTCAATCCTACAGGTGATCGCATCGTCACCGGATCCTATGACAAAACTGCAGCCGTCTGGGACGTCTCCACCGGTGCCGAAACTGCAATTCTAAAAGGTCATGAAGGGGCCGTGGAAAGGGCCGAATTCAGCCCCGACGGGAGCCGTATCCTGACGGCCGCGAGGGACGGCACTGCACGTCTCTGGGACGCCGTCTCGGGAGAGCAGCTCCACATCCTGCGGCCGGTAGGCAATTTCCCGACGGCAATCTTCAGCCCGGATGGCACTCTGGTGCTGACGGCGGGGGAGAACAGCGATGCAACGCTCTGGGATGCTCGGACCGGAAAGAAAGTCCTGGGTGTAAGCAGCGACGCATATACGCGTGCTGCTTTCAGTTCAGACGGCCGCAGCTTCGCGACGGCAGGCAAGCGTTTGGTTTCGATCTGGAATACCGCGGACGGCGCGCTGACGCGGTCGATCCGAGTGATCTCCTGGCCATTCACCCTTGCGTTCAGCCCGGACGGAGGCCGGTTGCTGGCCGGCCCGTGGGGTTGGCATTCAGATCGCGACACTTCCAGCCTTTTCGATTTGTCGAAAGGAATGGAGATCGCAAAGTTCGCCGGCAGCAAGAGCGACACGCAATTGAACGGCGTGATTTTCAGCCACGGGGGTCAACGGATCGCAACGGTATCACTGGATGGCACTGCCCGGATTTGGGATGGAGCGTTGGGAACGCTGGATGATGTGCTCGGCCAGGAGGTTTCGGGGTTGAAGCCTGACATCGATACAGATGAACGCGATGTGGAGATGAACGGTGCCTTCTCCCATGACGACCGCTTCCTTGCGACCGCGTCGATCAATGGGCCGATCCGCATCTGGGACGCTGAACGCGCCTCGATAGTGACGACGATCGCCGGTCATGAATCCTTGGTCGAGCATCTGGAATTCAGCCCGATCGACAGCAACATTCTACTGACTGCTTCACACGATGGCACCGCTCGGCTTTGGGATGTCGACGGCGCCCTGACGACGGCGCTTTCACATGAATATCGGCCGACTTTCGCGGTCTTCAGCCCCGACAGCGTCCACCTGCTTACCGGCGGGGGCGACAGCGCGGCGCACCTGTGGGATGTCGTCAGTGGGCGCGAGATAATCCGCCTCGATACGCATGAGATAATTCAAAACGCGACGTTCAGCCCAGATGGGAGGCGCGTCGCCACGGCATCGCTTGAGGGCGTGGTCCGTATCTTTGATGTGGCCACGGGGCACGAGACCGCCCAGTTCCGATCACATGCCGGACTGATCAAGATCCAGTTTGGTCGCGATGGCAAATCGCTTGTTTGCGCATGGATCAACGGTACCGCCCAACTGTGGGACGCGACGACCAGCATAGAGCTAGCCGACATCAATACAAGCAGCAATCTGCCGCAAGCGGTTCTTAGCCCTGACGGACGTCTGATCTTTTCGGCCAGGGAAGACAATGTGGGACGCCTCCTCACGACCAGCGGAGCCGAACTCCGTGCTCTGGTGGGGCATCAGGATCGCATCACGGCAGCGGCCTTCAACCCCGACGGTCAACTGGTCGCCACGGGCTCACTCGACCACACGGCCCGAATTTGGTCGATCACGGAGGGGAAAAACGCCCGAACCCTTGAGGGACATACCGGCGCGGTGACGGCGGTCGCCTTCAGTCCCGACGGCCGGTCGTTGCTGACTGCTTCACGCGATGGAACCGCCCGGATCTGGAGCGTCGCCGGCGGTCTGGAAAGGGTTCTCAGGGGCCACAGCGGCGCGCTGGACAGCGCCGAGTTCAGTCCCAATGGGTTGTATGTCGTGACCGCGTCGACCGAAGATCGAACGGTCCGATTATGGGCGGCGCAATCGGGGCGACAGATTGCCGTCCTTAGCAGCCAGGACGATGCAACCGTTCGACGGGGCTTTACACGCGCGGCTTTCAGCGCCGACGGCACCCATGTCGCGATTGTTTCCGGCGAAAAGAGAGTCAGCATCGTTCGCCTCTTCCAAACACCCAAGGAGCTTATTGAATTCGCCCGCCGTACTGTGCCTCGCGAACTGACCCCTTGCGAGCGGCGAAGCTTCTTCCTTCCTGAAGACCCCGCACACGGCACCTGTCCGGACTGAGGTCGACAACGATCGAATGTTGCCCATTAGGCCGGCTACTCGAACCGCCCAACCGTGTGACCCAAAGTGATGATCGCCCTGGATCCGGATGGCGTGGCGCATAACCGTGGGATTTCGCTTGCCCTACCGGTTGGCGTTCGGGTCCGACCAGAGCGTTTACCTGTGACGTCTGCTTTTGGAAAGCGTCGGAGGCGACCTTGACGGCTCCAATTGTGAAGGGTTTCGGGTGCCGTCCAGGCGTACGAAAGCCTCCCATGCAGGAACCCGCGGGCCGCATGCTGTGCGCTATGGGGATTTGTGTGGCGGGTGCCTGCGACTTCAGCAGCCTCCTGGACGGCGCGGTGCAGTTGCCGCGACGAGATCGGATCGGTTCAACTGCGCCCCGGGAACAGCCAGCCATGCGGGAGCATCACCCCGCGCCGCTTGCCTTCGCGCCACCACAGCCGCCAGAAGCTGCGGCGAGAGCATGGCGTTGCGGTCCCTGCGTCCCCTGCCCTGTTCGACGCGGATCAACATGCGTGTGGAGTCGATATCATCGACCTTCAGGTGCGCGACCTCGGACACGCGCAGGCCCGCGCCATAGGCGACGCCGAGCGCAGCCTTGTACTTGATGCCTGGTGCTGCCTCGAGCAGGGCGCGCCGCTTCCTCCACGCTCAGCACATAGGGCAGCTTGCGCGGATAGCGCATGATCACCAGCGCACGCGCCAGTTCCCGCCGCATCAGTGTCACCATGAACAGGAAGCGCAACGCCGAGACCGCACCGTTGATCGTCGCGGGGCCGACACCGTTCTCATGCTGGTGCAACTGGAAGCGCCGGATATCCTGGGGCGTCGCAGTGTCGGGAGCGCGCCCAAGGAATGCGGTAAAGCGCCGGACGTGACGTACGTAATCCTGCTGTGTATGCGGTCCCAGACCTCGCATCAGCATGTCTTGCTGCATGCGCTGACGAAGCGGTGATATCGGTGCATTGGTCGGCAGGGTAGCCATGGCGAGTTCCTCTCGTTGAAGGGAACTCCATGGCCTGGTCAGGCCGTAGGCACTCAAAGCCGAAGATTACCATACCGCATTGCCAACCGCGCCTTCGCGAAGCGGGTTCGTGCACTGGGCGCGAAGCGGTCGTTGGCGATGCGACTTACCTCAAGAACGCGCCGCCAACAACAATGCCGTTCGAATTACCCGAGTTCGTGGATCATCACGTCGGGAATGACCGCCTTGGCGATGTCGCATAAGTGCTGATGATGGGTCAGGTAGATTACCTGGCCTACGCTGGCCATCTCGCCGAACAGGCGGAAAACTTCCTCCGACCGGAGGCGAGCCGCAGAGCCAGGTAGAGCTGGAAACGCGCGCCTTTCGAAAGAGCGTCTGCGATCTTCGATTGGCCAGGCGCTCGGACAGGACTGCCTTGTCTCTTTGGATATGCGCTTCGGTGTGATCATCCTCTTTGGCCATTTGTTTGGATCTGCCTCGATTTATCGGCCATGTTACCTGAGTCCTGGCAACCCGCGAACTTCGGCCAAAGGATCGGCCAAATGTTCCCGCCGCTTGCGGATTCGTGCATGAATATCAGCACGCTAGGCGTGCCGGTTATCGGCCATCGTGATCCTGGTCATCGTCGGCATCCTGCTGGGATCATCGTCGGCGGCATCAATGGTGTCCAGGTTTGGCAGCGGTGACGGTGCCAGGGCCCGCGAAGTCGGCAAGATGCCGGTGATCGGCCAGAAGATCGGCCAAATATCCTGGCAAATTCAAAATATATATTTATAATTACGCATTTAGCAGAAACCAAGATCGGCCAATTATGGAAGAGAGTGTACAGCGCATCGAACCGGCACGCCTAACCGATGTATCCGAAACTATCTCCGATGCGCTGGCGGAGCTATCGGCGACGTCGGCGGTTTTGGGCAAAAGCCTTCACCCGCGTACCGCTGCCAATCTCGCCGATCTCGTGCGCATCATGAACACTTACTACAGCAACCTGATCGAAGGCCACGATACGCGCCCGCGCGACATCGAACGGGCGCTGGCCGGAAAGCTCGATCGAGACGAGAACCGTCGCAACCTGCAGCTCGAGGCGGCCGCGCATGTTCGCCTGCAAGCCGAGATCGACCGTATGGCGGCCGAGGGCCGGTTGCCAGAGCCGGCATCGGTAGATTTTCTGCGATGGCTGCACGCGGAATTCTATCGCGATGCCGAAGCGCCCATGCTGACCATCAAGGGTGCCGGCCGTGAATTTGTCATGGCGCCAGGCGAGTGGCGATCGAAGCCAGAGCATGACGTCGCCGTCGGTCGGCATGAACCGCCTTCGAGCGACCGGGTCGACGATTTCATGCAGTACTTTGCCATGCGTTATCGCTTCGACAAGCTGGGCAAGGCCGGACGGATCCTGGCCATCCCTGCAGCGCATCATCGGTTTAACTACATTCACCCCTTCCCCGACGGCAATGGCCGCGTCAGCCGATTGATGAGCCACGCCATGGCGCACGAGGCCGGGATCGCCGCCCACGGGCTGTGGTCGATCTCGCGCGGCCTGGCACGCGGCGTGAAAAGCCGCACGGACTACAAGCGCATGATGGATCATGCCGATATGCCCCGCCAAGGTGATCTCGACGGGCGGGGCAACCTCTCCGAGCGTGCACTCGGCGACTTTACCTCGTGGTTCCTGCAGGTGTGCACCGACCAGGTGAGCTTCATGAGCGGATTGTTTGATCTCGATACGCTCGCCAAGCGACTGCATCGCTATGTCGAGCGTAGCGGCTTGAAACCAGAAGCCGGTCGTCTTCTGGAAGAAGCGCTCATGCGCGGTGAGTTTGACCGCGGCGAGGCATCCCGCATTAGCGGACTGCCTGAGCGCACGGCGCGTCGCGTGTTCAACGATGTGATCGCGCTCGGTCTGTTGGCGTCGGAAACGCCCAAGGGCCCAGTGTCGCTGCGCTTTCCGGCGGACGCTCTGGACGCGCTGTTTCCGAAGCTGTTTCCGGAAATGTAAGATCATAGAGCGCTCACGATCTTACGGCGCTTCTCCTCGACGTCCTCCAAGATTTTCACCAGATCACCCGGAAGCGGGTTTTCCGGTTCAGGCAAATGCGCGAGATGGCGCCACCTCCTGTCCAAGGCCTTCAAGGAAACCTCATCGGTCATCCCTCGTTTGGCCTGCGACCAGAACAATGCACGAAGTTCGGGAGAAATCGGCTTTCTCTCCTCCAGCCGCTTTGCCAACCAAAGGGTGACATCAACCAGCTCAAGACCGGCACTCTCATCTCCTGACATGAATACGGGCGGCGTTTCCGGCATGTGCGAGTAATCGGCCTTGGGCATGCCGGGACCCATATCAGACTTATGGCCTCGCAATCTCTGCTACCATTCGGACAATTCGGCTTGGGCGCCGTTGAACTCCGTTTGCCGATCGACCGTGATGCGGTTGACCCGGCTCTTTTGTGCATTGGATTGTATAGCAATTGCCTGCAGGACCTGCTGAAACCCGATCAGGTTCGGCGATATCTGCAGTGTCGATTCATAATTGCTGGAGCCGAAGCTGATCTCTTTGGGGTTTGCCGCAGCCCATTTGATAGCACCCGCCACAAGCTCCCTTGATCGCGCGTCCGGCAATCGACCCACGCGCTCGAGCAGACCTGCGTAAAGCTTCTTGAGCCTTTCCTCGCAACGTGCGGGGTTCTGTTCGCGCCTAGCGCTCCATGCCTCTTTCGCAAGGTCTTCGTCGAAAAGGAACGACACTTTAAACAGCAGGACATATCGCATGGGCGTCCAGTAATGGTGCCATGGAACAGCATCATTCAAGCCGGAATCAAAAACCTGATCGAAGAAGGTGATGATCGCATGGTCCGGCTTCGAGACCTTATAAAGAGAAAACCGCAGATCGTTCTTTTTGCTGAACCGGGCTATTTTTTCAGCGATTGGCGTCAGTCGTCCGACACCGAGTTCATTGGCGTGGAGGCGTTTCACCCCGAGATCTCGCCGCAATTCTTTCAGCAGCGGCTCAGCGATGACGTCAAGATTCGCGCGGCAGCCCAGCACACCGTAATCGAGCTTCGGCTGGTTCGCGTCGAACAGGTTCAGCCCTGTGTTGCCGCTTTCGTCGACGAAATAAAACACCTTGGAAGTCGTCAAAAAGCGGGGGCCGCGTTGGAGCAATAACTTGGCTGGCGATATGTCGCCGAATGTAGAGAGCGAGACAGATCGCTACAAGCAGCCCTCGCCCGCAGCGTTGCACAGCTCAGTAAAATAAAAGGGACTCCCAGAGGAGGCTGCTGAATCGGACGTTTCTTGGATTATTCCACACTTGGGTGTGAACCGGCCACCCGGCGAGGCGCCGTTGAAAGTCCGTCCCTGCGACACCTATAATATGACCCGACCGGATTGAATTGTCGAGAAGAGAGCCATTCAACGCCAAGTTGGCGTCCTCGAACTACGATGGGATGGAGGCTCTGCCGGTCCGATGGTTCCAGATGTCTTGCGGAGTTAATTCGTTTCGACACGCGATAGCGCTTCCGTCCTGGGCAGCGCCAGCTGTTCCCCTCGGGTCTACCCTGCGCTACAAGGGGTCAGCCGCCGCTTCGTGACAGGTGGGTAGCAGCGGAAGCACGGGAGATGGGTCAGCTACAGTTATCACCTACCTCGGGTTGCCGTACCCATTGCGCTGGCACCGCAGTCCCTCTTATCTCTCGGACAAGCAACCAACCCGAGTATTCCTATGACCACATCCCCGAGAACGGGGGCGGCGCCGGGGTGAGGTTGAGGAAATGACAGAAGTTAAGGCCTTAACGCCTTGTTCAATTTATCTACCTTAGAATTCGCCAATGCGCTTCTCACTCCTGCTTTTTGGCTGGGCGGCATTTTGCTGTTGGGATTTCGCCGCCAATGATGGTCAAGCCATTATTGGCCTTGGCGTGCGAGTTGCCAGGCTCTTCCACCGACTAATTTGAACGTCAGGCGCTGTTGCGCTTCGCGCTAGCGCGGTTTTTCCGTCGTTGCGCGGGCGATCCTTGCCGGACGCTACCCAGCCGCAGGGGCCGAACCGGTCCCGTGGTATTCCACCGGATGAACTCGACCTCCTTCCCGGTGACTTGCCGCACGGCCTTCAACAGCACCTCATGAGTTCCAGCCTCATGGGGTCAAAGCGCTACCTCCCCTTCGGCTTCGGCGTGATCTCCTCGACCCGCACCTTGTCGCCGATCTCCGTTAGCGTCCGGAGGCAGGCTCGTCGAGAAAGGCCCCCGCCTTGTTTAACAGCTCTCGACGAGCCGTGCGCCCCTTTACCCCCGGACGGCCAAACACTGGGGCAGTCTGCCTCAATTCAAGCGACTGCTCCGTTCGCGTGTTCGTTCACGCAATCAGGTGGCGCTAATGTCACATTCGATGGACGCGTACGAGCGAGCGCCCTCTTGCGTTAGGCCCTATCATCCTCGTCGGCGATCCCCTCAAACGGAGTTGCCAATGGCTAGGCCAACGATAGCTAGCGTTGCCAGATGCCTGCCGGTTTAGCGGTCGCCAACACGGCTTATGTCTTGCCTGGTCGGTGCCTTGGGTTCAGCCAAGGATCAGTTGAGCTAGTACCATAGTGAGAGCCATCGATACGGGAACGGCTATAAGGCAACACGTCTCAATGATCTTGTTTTCTCGCTTGTCCATCTTCGCCGCCTCGCGTTTTGCGTTCTCATTTTGACGTCTACGGGCAGCCTTGGGAAGCGGTTCCAGGCGGAGGCGGTCAGAGATGCCGCCGGTGCTGCATATTAGCAACACCTTGTCGAACCCTCGGGCTGCCGAGCATTAGTCTTCCTCGCAGCGGCGAAGCGTGGCGCCCCGCAATGCCCTCATGATGGTTTCGAACAAGTTCGCCAATTTCTTCATCGATCTCGTCACCAGGAATGCCTGGGGCCTCTGCTGCCTGTTTAGCCTCGGCCATATCGATAACCAGCAGCACCGGGTCGTTGATCGGCCCATCCGCCAAGTGGTCAGACATCCAATGGTAGAGAAAATCACCGCCGCGCTTGCTCATTTTTCCCTGAAATCCAGCAGCTTGGCATGGCGCAGCTTCTCCTCGCCCTTCAGGAACCGCACCCGGCCGACTAGACCAGGTTTCAGCCATTC
>NZ_AYWR01000028.1:0-60423 GCF_000502935.1 Mesorhizobium sp. LNHC221B00
TTGCTAATGTATCGCATCACCTTCCATTCCGAAAGAGGCGGCTGCCATGGCCGATCCCGACCAAGCCGGCCGCATGGACGAGATCAGCGTCATGCTTCTTAGGCGCGCGAACCACCCTACGCACCTTGGGTCGACCTTCCGGCTCTAACATTGCTACAGGCCGTCACCGTGGCTTTGCGGAACGCAGGGAGAGCGACCCCCAACCAACTCTACCGCTAGGACAAACAACTGATCCTGCATTCGGGACTGCAGCGGGTCGCTGAGGCGGCTTGCTGCCATCCCTTGCGATCAGTGCATTATCCGTTGCCACAGCCAGGCAAAAAAGCCAGCCCCACCGACCGTCCCGCGCACCCGGGCGCCGGCCCAGCGCGCTTTCATGGTAGCGCCGACGTGGCAATCGCAGACGATGTCGTGGAGTTGCCAGTCGCTCAATTCGAAGAAGCGCTTTGCCTCGCCATATGTGTCGTCCTTCAGACCCGATTCCCGCAGGATCGGATCTTCAAAGGCAACTGTAATCGCGGATCCTTCACAGCGCGCCATGGCCCGTGCTTCCGGGTGCAAATGTTCGGTGCCTGTCAACGCGCCGAGGCATCGCTCGGGGGTCTGTTCGAGAAGTTCAGCCCAACGCGCGATGCGCTGCTGTCGTGTCATTTCGGAATGCGGCGCCGAGAGTTCGATCCTGGCGACGGCTTGCAGCTGGTCGATTGTCTGATGTTTCATGGCCTGCTCCTATTGTTCCTTCGAGAAGCGAACTGGCCTTTCAAGCGTTTGTTCCACGCGCAGCTAATATTTACCGCACCCATTGGAACCGATGGCCCGTTTGTGCGGTTCGGGCACGGTCCCGCAGCCGGCACCCTGCCGCCGCGCGTGGCCCCGATGAACATTCGATGGAGACAGTCATGAAATACTTGATGGGAATAACGGCCGCACTGTTTTTGGCGGGCGCCGGCGCAGTTGTCGCGCAGGATGTGGTGATCCAGCCGGAGCAGGAAACCGTTATCAAGGAATATGTGAAGAAGCAGCCGCTTGCGTCGGTCAAAGTACCGGGCGTCGAACTCAATGTGGGTTCGACGTTGCCGGACACCGTCGAACTTCACGAGGTCCCCAACGTTCGATACCGCTACGTGGTGGTCGACAACCAGACGGTCCTCGTCGATCCGGACACGCGTAAGATCGTGAAAGTCATTCAATGAACCCTGGCGGTTCCACCGACTGGTGGAGGTGATTTCGGATGCAAAATCACGGTCGCGAAGCTCTGCCTCGCGACCATGATTTGTTTTTCGCAGGAGTTCGAACACAGTCAGGGTGGCGCAACGATTCCTTTGTTCTGCGGCCTCCTCGCCGGCCGACCTCACACCCGTGATCGCCATTGGTCGTTGACATCAGCTCCATTTCGACGGGCGGATTTTGACGTGCTGCCCTTCCGCGTCGCGCGCAGGGAACAACCACTTCCGTGGATAGTTAGTCCACGGCTACACCACCGGTGAGCTTTCACGACAACCTAGGGAGACAGAACCATGGCGACTGCAAAAAGAGCGACGACAAAAGGGCTGGAGGCCTTGTTCCTCGATGGGCTGAAGGACATCTACTACGCCGAAAAGAAAATACTCAAAGCCTTGCCCAAGATGGCAAAGGGCGCTGAGTCCGAGGAGGTGGCCGCGGCCTTTGAAAAACATCGCGTCGAAACCGAAGGCCAAGTCGATCGCCTCGAGCAGGTGTTCGAGCTTATGGACAAACCGGCTCGCGGCAAGACCTGCCCGGCGATCGATGGCATTCTCGAGGAAGGATCGGAAATCCTTGACGAGTACAAGGGCGATCCAGCGCTGGATGCAGGACTGGTCGGCGCGGCACAGGCCGTCGAGCACTATGAGATCGCGCGCTATGGCACGTTGGTGGCGTGGGCTGAACAGCTTGGCAAAAGTGACATAGTCAAGCTCCTCAAGGATACGTTGAAAGAAGAGGTTGCGACGGACGAAGCGCTTTCCGGACTGGGTGAAGGCGGCGTCAATGAACGCGCCTTGGAGCAAGCTGCGTGACCGAAAATCGCTCCGGTGCCAAAGCGCCGGGGCGACTTTCGCGCCCCACCGCCACGAAGCCTCACCGTCAAGGGTCAGGACTCCCCAACGCGAGAAAGAAACGAGCCTCAGCAGATCGAGGAGAACCATCATGAAAGACAAGGCAGCCGATATCGACCACACATTGCCGCAGGTCGCCATCGACGATCGGCAGGTACGACAGCTGGCGGCGACGACCGATTTGCCATCCAGGCAGGCCCGCGAACTGGTGCGTCGTCACGGCAACGACCCCAGGAAGCTAGAAGAGTTGGCGAAGTCGATCAACGCGACCGACTGAATCCAGGTGTCAGTCGGAGATGCATGCCGTTGGCATCAGATTTCGAGCAAGGCATAGGGTCGGCCACTCGGCTTGTCGACATGCATGGCGACGTTGTAGACCTTCGCTCCGCCGGGCGTCTGACCTTCGTAAGAACCGCGATGTGCATGCCCGTGCACGACGGCGCTGACCTTGAACCGATCGATCGTTTCGGCCAGCCGTGAAGAGCCCAGGAATGGGAATATCTCCAGCGGCTCTCCCGCGACGGTATCAGCTATGGGCGCGTAGTGGAGGATCACTAACGTGCGCTTCGCGCGCACTTGGCGCATCGCATTTTCAAGTTGCATCGCCTCGTTCACGCTTTCCGCGACCATAGCCTTGATCGCCGGCTCGCCGAAGGAGCCGAGCATGCGCGCCCCGAAGCCGCCGACAAAGCCCTTCACGCCAACAAAGCCGACCTGCTCGATTTCGATCGCCTGCCCGTCGAGAAGGCGAACCTCCGCTTGGCGCAATATATTCGTGACATCTTCCACTGCGCCGGACTCATAGTCGTGATTGCCGAGCACTCCCACCACCGGGATGGAGCAGTTGCGCAAATCCTCCGCCAGCAGCTCCGCTTCACGCGGCTTGCCGAGATTGGTGAGGTCTCCCGTGAGAACCAGAACATCGGCTTCGCGAGATATCTCGCTGAAAAGGTCGCGGTATGACGCCTGGGCATCTTCGCTGACATGCAGGTCGCCGATCGCGGCAATTCTAAGCGTGCGTACGCCGTCCGCCGTGGAATCCTTGATGTCGTCAACCATCGCGAAATTCTCCCGCGCCGCCGACGCCGGCAAAACCCCACTCCTTGACGTCGATCTCGTAATCGGTTTGCGAAAGCAAGCGCCCACGGCAGATCTTCATCCTTGGAGGTGGCAACTGCCGTTGCTTGGCGAGGCGGTCGAGCAACTCGTCGAGCAGCCAGGCAGGAATATGGTCGCGCTCGCTCGGATAGATCCATCTGAAATTGAGAAGCTGCATCAGCAGCACCTCCCAGTGAACCTCCAGATAGGAAAGCAGCCGGTGCCAATCGACCTGGTCATGAGCCTTGAGGATCGTATGGGCTATGTCGGCGCCATCATGCCGCCCTCTGTCCTGGATGAAGCATTTGGACCAGATGAGCTCGGTCGGGCCGATTACCCTCACCCGGCTGCCCAACAGCTCGGTTTGGCGGGCGTGTTCCAGCCACTGGTCGCCAACAGGCATCATGCCGTTGGCCGAGCCGAATATGACGTCGAAGAAATGCGTCCCCTTGAACACCTTGCCAAGCCACCGGTCATCTTCGATCTCGACGGCATATCCAAGCTGCTTGAAATGGGCGAGGATCCGGGCATAGTCGCCAGCCTTACAGAAGATATCGAGGTCCTTGGTCTGCCGCATGACGCCCGTATAGGCGCTGACCGCGTAGGTTCCCGCGACCAGAAACGGAATGTCCGTGGCGGTAAGCTCGTGGATTGCTTCCGTGTAGAACACCTCCGCCTCCGCGTTCTTGAGTGTCGGCGCCGCCTTTGGGTCGATCCTGGGAAGCGAAACCAGAACGTTTTCAGGCAATGGATCATTGGTCATGAACGATGACTCCGAATCCGGACAAGCGGCAGTCGCTCGTTGAGTAACAACATGAACACCACCTGGTTCCGCAGTACCGGGAGCGGCGGAATTTTCAGCTCGTTCAATATCGGGAATTCGGCTGGCGCTTGATCGTCGCTTCGGCGTAACGCGGCGTCGGGCCTCGCTACGCTTTGCGATTCGGCTGCAACGGTTCGCCGAGACCGTCACAGAAATAGGATAAAGCCCACCCGCTCGGGGTGGGCTTGCGGCAGTGCCTACCGCTAGCGGTTCTTATGGCTTTGTTGGCCGGCTTTGACATGTTGTTCATGCGTACCGCCGCGGGTGCCGGCCCCATCGCCCTGCTGCCGCTGATTGCCGCCAGCTGCCTGCTGCTGCTGGCGACCTTTGTTTTCCATGTTCTTGTGGCTCTGCTGGCCCGCCTTCACATGCTGCTCGTGACTACCACCTTGGTTAGGCATTCTTCTTCTCCTTACTGTTCAACGAGGCGACAAGTGCCTCGGGAGTCTAAGGAAATTGAAGGCTGAATGTTCCCAGCAGTAACACTTCGTGAAGCCTCGTCCTCGGTAGACGCGGCCACCCCTCCCCGATCAGGGCCGATTGATCGCCCGAGCGCTGTCGCGATCGGTCTCGTCAGGGATATATTCGCCGGCACTGGCGTCGAAGCCGGTCCAACCGCCAGCCTCGTAAGCCCTGCGACGTTCGGCAAGGTCGACGGATCTGGATTGTCCCAGAATCTCCTCGGCGTTAGCAACGAGTTCATCGTCCACTCTGGCCGTAACCAACGTGCCGCCGCGGCGTACGCCCTCTGCGTATACGTGTGCGTCCTTTTCAGGCACCCCGGCCCCCGTCAAACCGCCGAAAATGCCTCCGACCGCGCCGCCGGCTACCGCCCCGGCAACGACACCGGTCGCGGTGGCGGCGAGCCACCCCGCCGCGACCACAGGTCCTATGCCCGGAATGGCCATGACCCCCAGCCCTGTCAGCAATCCGCCGGCACCGCCGATCACGGCTCCAATTCCCGCGCCTGCCCCGGCATCCTCGGCAGCCTCCGAACGGTCGGCATCGTACCAGTCGTCCGAATTGTTAGCGACGATGCTGATGTTCGCATGCGGGACGCCCGTGGCTTCCAGTTCGCGGACCGCGTCGGCCGCATCGTCATAGTTGTCGAACAATCCAGTTACCGTTTTCATCTGATTTCTCCTGATCCCGTGCTCACTTGCTGGCGACGACGTTGCCCTGATAGTCCAGGCCGACGGCGAGGCTTTCACCTGCCTTGGTTGCCTGCCCACGCCAGATCCCTTGGTCGTCCTTGGCAAGCTTCGATACGTTGGTGTAGCCCGCACCCTCGATGCGGCTCTTGGCCTGGGCTTCGGTGAAGCTGTTTGCGCCGGGGACGAGGGCGGCGGCGTTGGGCGTGTTGTCGGTCTTCACCGCCGGAGTTGTCGCTCCGGTGATGGAATCTTGCCGGGCAGCAATCTTTTCGATCATCTGCCGGTGCATCTTCAACGTATCGACCGTTTGCTGGGCAAACGTTTTCAGAGCCGGGTTGTCACCCTTGCTGGCATAATCCTCGAACAGCTTGACGGCTTCGTCATGCGCTTTGCGCTGCATGTCGACATAGGCTGGATCGATCGGTGCCTGCCCATTCTTGAGCTTGTCCAGATCGGCTTGGTGCTGGGCATCGAGCGCCGCCGGCACTTTTAATTTCTGTTCGCCGGCGACCGCCTGCAGCTTGGTGTTGGCCGCGCCGTGATCGCGGATCATCATCTGTGCGAAATCCTTGATGCTCTGGTCCTGGACCTTGTTCAGCGCAAGCTGGCTCGAGTCGACTTCGAACTTGCCGCCGACCGCAGCCTTGTCGACGAAGTCCTGGGCGCTGTCGGCAGCGAAGGCGGGCATTGCGAAAACAATGGAAGCGACTGTGAGCGATGCGAGAAGGTGTCGTGTTTTCATTGGCTTTGTCCCTGTCGGTGCGCGAATTTGCGATACCTCCTAACAAGCCAAAATGCGCTTTGTTCCGATGCCGAGACGACATGCCGGCGCACCCGTCAACACCACGATCTCGGCCCTCAATCTCTGCCTGAAGCACGTCGCGTCGAAACGGATTCAAGGGAAGCGCATTGGGTGTCCATGCATGTCGTTCTCCTCACTTTTGGGCGACATGCGTCATCCCGAGACAGGAGGAGAACGCATGCCATCTCGACCCGAGGGATTTACAACCGCTCTAGCCTACAGTGGGGATGCGCGGACACGGGCCGCCGAGGCGCTTTATCAACACAACATTGCACGGACCGGGATCGATGACCGGGCTGCCATCGGAGCGGAGCTTCGTGACACCTCAGGAAAGGTCTGGGGCGGACTTTGGGGCAGAACGGAACTCGGGCTCCTGTTTCTCGACATGTTCTTCCTGCCCGAGCAATTGCGTGGCCGATCCTTCGGATCGCAGCTTCTCGGCGCGATCGAGGAGGAAGCCATCAGACGGGGCTGCAAAAAAGCCGTCGTGGAGACGAGCAGTTTCCAGGCACCGCTCTTCTACATGCGGCACGGGTTTGAGGAATTCGGCAAAGTGGAGTTCGCAATTCCAGGGCATGCACGCATCTTCCTTCGCAAGGACCTGCTGTAAGTATTGGGACAGGGCGCGCATGGGATGGCCATCGGCTAACTGCAAAACGCCAGGTGCTCTGGAACAAATCGACGATTGCGGAGTTAAAGCGGCGCATCACAACGGGCAGTCTTGCAGCGATAGGGGCTGGCAGCGATGGGCAGATTGCAGCGAATAGAGTGCATTCCCTGGAGAGGCATGTGCGTACGGGACATTTCAGAAAGCCGATTGTCATTCAGCCTGGCCGCATAGACCGGGACAGGGTTGTGGTTTCGGTGTCCGATGCGGCCGAAGTGCTGTTGCGGGACTGGCCAAAGCCAAAATCCGAAAGGCGTCTTGCCGCGATCAGGGCATGCCTTGCCGTGATGCGAGGCGAAAAGCCTCCCAGGGTCGCACGACAGGCCTTTATCGTTGCGGCCAAGGACGCCCGCATTCTGCTCGGCGACCAGATTTAGCCGTTGGCGGCCAGCACGCCCAGGCTTCGCCGGCACCTGCAAGTCTGGCAGAGTCCGACCTGAAAGAGAGACTATGGCCAAGGTGTCAAATCCTACCCCCGCTTCCGGCAGAGGCGAGATTCAGGCGGGAGCGACGCGGGACAAAACGCCGGGATTCGATCCCGCCATTGCCCCGCTGGAGACCGATGCCGAGGCGGCTGACACCCAAAACCCGACTTCCAAGACAAGTCCGCCACGCTCGCGCCCAAAATTCGAAAACGATGCCAGCTTCGCGAATGCGATGCGGCCGGTCGAGAGCGAACCAGAGCTGCGGCCTCACAGTAACTGGCCGCTCTTGGTGATCGCGGCTGTCGTCTTGATAGCAGCCGCGGTTTTTTTGGCGGCAAGCATGTTGCACTGAAAGTGTTCACGACGATGCAGTGCGACTGTCTATTCCTCGAGATCGGGTGCGCTCTTCATGCCTGAGAGTTCGGTCATCGGACACAGCAGCCGCGGCCGCGTCGGGTCGGAGATGTCGAGCTTGTCCCAGGGAATGCGGTATAGGCCGTCGCGGCGACGCAGCCGAAAAAGATCCAGCATCGCCACGCCTATGGCCGACGCCGAAAGACGCTCGAACGCAGCGTAGACGCCGACATGGAATTCGGTGACAACGAAATCGTCGCCATCCCGCTCGGCGCGAATCTCCTCGATGTAGCCGATGTTCTTGCCCCGCTGCGAGCGTACGCTTCGTCCCGCCAGATGCTCGAGATTGACGGTGGTCATTATCAGGCTCCCGGAATGCGTCCGATGACGTGATCGCGCAACGAGTCCTGCCAGGCGAAAATCGATGTCTCGCGCACATCGATGTCGAATTCGATATCGACGCCAATATCCCTGACCTTGTGCCAGTCGATCCGATGCGGCTCACCATGCCGCTTGCCACCCAGCTTTGCCGCGAGTTGCGCCATCCATCGCCCAGGCCGTGCTCCAAGGCGACGCGCCAAGGTGATGGAGCCGAGTTCGATCGCAACAATCCTAGGCGGTTTGCCCGGCCGCAGCTCCGCCACCAGGCCGTCGACCTTGCCGATCTTGACCTGCTCGCGGTCGACCACCTGCTTGTCCAGGAGATCACGCAGCAACTTCATCATGTGCCTCCGAATATCTGCAGCGGGATGGTCACCACGGCCAGCACGAAGCCAAGCGCGATGATGAAGATGACCGCGGCATTCGAGATAATTCCGTTTCGATGCTCGCCGACATAGCGTTCGTCGTTCAGCAGAAACAGGAATGGAACCACCGTCAGCGGCAGGCTGGCCGCCGTCAGCGCCATCGAGAAGATGGTGAGCCTCAGGGGATCGAGGCCAAGCGTGATGGGGATGGCGGCAAGCAACAATGACACCGTGTAGACGGCGCTGAAGCCCGGATCGTCGCGCGGCTTGAGATCCTCGCCCCAATTCCAGCCGAAACCTTGGGCGACCAGGTAAGCCTGCTGCAGTCCGACCTCGAGGGCAGCACCGAAGCAGGCAATGGCGAGAGAGGCCACGAACAGAACGAAACCCCAGAAGCCGAATATCGGGATCAGCATCAATGGCAACTGGTGATAGTCGTCCACCTGGTCGATGCCGTGCGTCGCCAGCACGAGAGCGGCCACGATCAGCACGCCGATCGAAATGGTGCCGCCGAAGCTCATCCCCAGTCCCGCTATGGCCCGATTGGCCCCGAGATAGCTCTTGTCCCATTGATCCTCGATAGCCCCGGAGGAATAGAACATGAACAGGTAGGGCGATATGGAGGCGCCGAGAATGCTGACCGCCATGAACCAGTAGTTGGCGGCATCGTGGGCCGGCAGCGAAGGCACGGCGGCAGCAGCGACCGCTGTCCAATCGGGTTTCAGCATCACCGCGCCGACGACGAAACACAGCGTCACCAGGCCGAGGATCGATACGCCTTTCTCGATGAAGCCGAACGTTCCTTTCCAGAGCAGCAGCCATGCCAGGAAAGCCACCGGCAGCGCCCACCACTGGAAGCCGATGCCGGTGGCAAGTTCGAGTGCAATGGCAGCGCCGCCGATCTCGGCGGAAAGCACCATGAAATTGACCAGCAAGGCGGCAAGCAGCGGCCACAGAAAGACATTGAAGCCAAACCTTTCGCGGATGCCGTCGGAGATCGTGTGCTGGCTCACGGCCGCGAAACGGCCGGCCATTTCCACCAGAAAGATGATGCAGATGGTGCCGAGAACCACCGCCCAGATCAGCTGGAAACCGAAAGTCGCGCCTGCCTGCGCCGCCGTCGCCATCGATCCAACTTCGAGGAAGCCGCCAACGCTGGTAACGACGCCGAGCGATATTTCCACGAGCTTCTTCATGACTTCGGCGCGAAATATCTGGCATAGGCCGTGCTCAGCGAGCGCGAAGCCAGCCGAAGATCCTGCTGCGCATTTTGGACCTCAGTCCGGTTGCCGGCCTGCAATCCCGCCTGGGCGCGGGCCACGGCGACCGACAAATCCTTGACCGCTGCCGTCAAGGCAGCTTGCTCGGCGGGTTCAGCCGTGCCGGTTGATCGGATCTGCGCCTCGGCATCGGCCAGCGTCCTGCTGATCGATCGCAGTGTGCCGGCCGTGTATGCGGACGGCGCCGCCCCTGCCATCCAGGCTTCAAGCGTCATCGACACGGTCTGCGCAGATGACGCCGCCGTTCGTGATTGCTGTTCGACCTGATCGGAAGACGAGCATCCCGCCGAGGCGCCCAAGAACAGCACAAGGCACGAACAAACCAGCCTGAAATGACGGCCACCGAAGGTTAAAGCCGGCGTTTGGTACGCCACGAGAACAGCCTCCCCTGAGCCGAACGAAGAAATGTTCGAGGTAAGTTGATCTAGAGCGCGTGCCCGTCGACGCAAGGCCCCGATCCGACGGCATGGATGCAAAGCACATGAGACCGCGACAGGTTCCAGCCGGCTAAGACAGAAAGCAATGCAAGCGGAACAAAGGATCGCTTGCTGGATTAGGAGGAGGCGAGCCGGCTCCACCCCCCTGCTCGCCGCATCGGTGCGAACGGACTGGCCGGCATGGAGGAATCGCAATGCCTCGTCTCATAGCCTGGATAGCGATCGTGGCAGTCGTGGTCATCGCGGCCTGGTTGTGGTTTGGCAGCCGTGAGGCGAGCAACGGTGTGGGGAGCCAGCCTGCGCCTCATGCGATAGACCAGAACGGGTAATTCGGGCCGGCGATCCTACTCGGCCCCGCGGTCGGAAGCTTCGATCTTGTATTCGTGGATCAGGCCGAGAATCTGGCTTTTGACTGTCTCGCGCGCTTCAGGCTGGATGAAAGGCATCAGCCGGTCGACGGTTTCCACGGCCTCCCGCGGCAGATCCGCCACCGCATCGGTGAACTGGCTGCCATGTTCATACAGATTGTCCGTCAGTTTCTTGTCGAGATCGGAAAGGATACCCATGACGCCTTTGGCCTGTTTGGGGTCAACTCAAGAACGCGTTCTCGATCACTGTCCCGGCATTTCGGTGTTTTCCTTGGGATTTTTCTGAACGCCGGCAGCCGGCGAAGTATCGGCAGGGGCGTTGCCGCCTTGATTCTGCTCTGGCGCCCGTTTCAACGGCGAGGTGTGCCAGCCCATATCGAGGAAACGGGCTCCAATAAGGATGCCGGCGATGATGATCGCGGCCACCACAAGCGAGATAATTTGGTTGCGTCGCACCATCGTCCGGCTCCTTGCGTGCCGAACAGCCAATGATGAAAATAGTTCCACAAGCCGCTGGGTTTGCGTGATCGGCTTTCGCTGGTGCCAGCCCAAGCTACTGGCTAGGTCCGGATTGAGCGCGGCCGCGATCGTGCCAGCGACATTGTCTTCGCTGGCTAGGGGGAACAATCAACGATCGGCGCGGTTTGGTATGCATTCGCGAGGACCACCTGCCATGAAACCCGCCGTTACCGATCATGTCGAAATCAAGAAATACGACCATCCGACGGGCGGCTGGGGATCCCTGTCCTCCCTGATCCGCAAGGCGTATGGCGAGGGCCTGCTGATGTCGGGAATTTGGAGCACCCTGCTCAAGCAGAACAAGGCGGACGGCTACATGTGCGTTTCCTGCTCGTGGGCCAAGCCGGCCGAGCCGCGGCCCTTCGAGTTTTGCGAAAATGGCGCCAAGGCGACCATGTGGGATCAGACGAAGCTGCGTTGCGGCCCCGATTTCTTTGCCCGGCATTCGGTCACCGAGCTGCTGGATTGGCCGGATCGCGATCTGGAGAAGCAAGGCAGGCTGACGGATCCGCTGCGCTACAATCCGGTTACCGACCGCTATGAGCCGATTTCGTGGGACGAAGCCTTTACCGAGATCGGCATGGAACTTCGGCGCCTCGATCCGAAGTCAGTCGTCTTTTATACATCCGGCCGGGCCTCGCTGGAGGCTTCGTTCCTATATCAGCTTTTCGCGCGCATCTACGGTTCGTCCAATCTGCCCGATTCTTCCAACATGTGTCACGAATCGACTTCGGTCGGCCTTCCCGAATCGATCGGTTCGCCGGTCGGGACCGTGCAACTCGAAGACTTTGCCCAATGCGACATGATGTTCTTCTTCGGCCACAACACCGGCGTGACGGCGCCGCGCCTGTTGCACCCGCTGCAGGAGGCTCGTGAACGCAATGTACCGGTGTTCACTTTCAACCCCTTGCCGGAGCGAGGGCTCAAGCGCTTCAAGAATCCGCAGGATCCCGTTGACATGCTATCGCCAGGGCCTGGCACCAAGATGTCCAGCGACTTCTTCCAGGTCCGCAGCGGCGGCGATATCGCCGCCCTGACCGGCATCGCCAAGGCCGTGCTCGCTCTTGATGACGCGGCCCGCGAACAGGGAAATTCACGTGTCCTCGATGTCGAGTTCCTCGCCGAGCATACGCACGGCTTTGCCGAATTCGAGGCCTATCTGCGCGCGGCCAAGTGGGATGACATCGTCACCCGATCGGGCATCGCGCGGCCGGACCTGGAGCGTGTCGGAGAGGTCTACAGTCGGTCCAACGCGGTGATCGGCAACTACGGCATGGGTCTGACGCAGCACAGGCATGGCACCGAGAACGTGCAGATGTTGTGCAACCTCTTGCTGATGCGCGGCAACATGGGGAAACCCGGCGCCGGCATTTCACCCCTGCGGGGTCATTCCAACGTCCAAGGCCAACGCACCGTCGGCATATCCGAGAAGCCCGAACTCGTCCCACTCGACAAATTCTCGGAATTTTACGCCTTCGAACCGCCGCGCGAGAAGGGGCTGGATACGGTCGAGACCTGCGAAGGCGTCATCGCCGGCTCGGTGAAAGGCTTTGTCGGACTGGGTGGCAATTTCGTCCGCGCCGTGCCGGAAACCGGCCTGGTCGAAAAAGCCTGGCGGGGACTTCGCCTGCATGTCGAGATCGCCACCAAGCTCAACCGCAGTCATCTCTTCCCCGGGGCAGTGACATATCTGTTGCCCTGCCTGTCCCGGCTGGAAAGAGATCGGCAGGCCAGCGGCGACCAGACCGTTTCCATGGAGGATTCGACCGCCTGCATCCATGGTTCGTTTGGATCGCGCCCGCCAGCTTCGGCAAACCTGCTTTCGGAACCGAAAATCGTCGCCGAGCTTGCCAAGGCTACCGTGCCAGGCATGAGCTCGATCCCCTGGGACAAGTGGATTGCCGACTATTCTCTCATTCGCGACGAGATCGAGCGCTGTTTTCCGCAGCATTTTCGCCAGTTCAACAAACGGTTCCTGACACCCGGAGGCTTTCACCGCGATATCAAGGCCTCGAAAAGAATCTGGGAAACGCCGAACAAGAAGGCCAATTTCAAGCTGCCGACGACGCTGGAAACAAACCCCGATATCGATGTCTCGGGCCGCAATGTGCTGACGCTGATCACCGTGCGTTCCAACGACCAGTTCAACACGACCGTCTACGGCTACAATGACAGGCTGCGCGGCATTCACGGCACACGCATGGTGCTGCTGATGAACGAGGCCGACATCCAGCGGTTCGGATTGACCGCGGGGCAACAAGTCGATCTCGAAACGCATGCCGATGACGGTGTCGAACGACGCGTGCGCGGCTTGCGCGTGACACCCTATTCCGTGCCTCAGGGCAACTGTGCCGGCTATTATCCGGAGCTCAATCCTTTGGTGCCGCTGTGGCATCGCGCCAAGAAAGCCCACGTGCCGGCCGTCAAGTCCGTTCCCGTAAGAATTCTTGGCTGAGACCAAAGTCTCTCAAGCGGCAAAGACGTGCGCGGTTAAAATCTCGTCGGCGTCATGGCAGTTGGACAAGCAGCAGTCGCCAGTTTAGCCCCCGCTCGGTTTGGGCGACGCCGGCTGGGCTGGCTGCGTGCCCTGCTGGTCTCCGCCGGTGGTGGTCTGTGGCGTGGGATTGGTGTCCGTCGTCGGATTTTTGTCAACCGGCTGGCTATTGACATTGTCCGTCTTGGATTTGACCGGATCGGCGTTGTTGTTGCACCCCGCCAAAAAGAGCAACGCCAAGGATGCTAACAACGCTGCTCTCATGCCAATTCTCCTTCATTGAGTTCGGGGAGTTCGGACGAAGCAGCTGGGAGTTCGGGCGAAGCAGCTGGCAAATGACCTATTCGGTCGAACCGCACCGAAAGCCCCTGTTTAACAGCAAATTCGGCCAGCAAATGGTCTAAGGCGATGTCCTCGATCGGGCTCTGGACCACTTTGCGAATGGCCTTGCAGGCCAACTCGGTCGAGACGAAATCATATCGCTTGCTTCTGGCGAGAACGTATTGTTCGACCAGCATCTTAACGCGCCTGAGCGCGATTTCTTCCGCGTATTGCATCTCTGCTTTTTCTCCTCCGCGCCGAACTTCCGGACCGGCAGGATGTTCCCGCCTTTGATCGAGAAACGCATTCCCTCAGAAGCATCAAAGCCCGCGCCTCCCTAAAGGGAACAGCGCGGGCTGATCAGGCCAGCGGCGGGCCCGATCGCGCAGCGTCAGAGATGGGAGGACAACAACGCCGCATGATGTCGAACTTGGATCAGCTTCGCTTGTTCCAGCTTGAAAGAATTAATTGCGGACCGACTTCGACAAGCGCGCGAGACCCTCACCATCCTTGGCGTGCCGACGGGTCGACGAAATCGCCGAGCACGCCCCCCAAACTGAGTGACGATCAGGCGCGGTAAGCCGTCCGAGGCATAAGGATGTCACGGAACATTCGCGGCCGCCGGTGGTTCGGCGAGGACGAAAATCGGAGGACACAATGGCAATCGCAAAATTGGCTGTGGTGACCGGGGCCTCCAGCGGCATCGGCAAGGAACTAGCCAAACTATGCGCAAAGGACGGCTACAATCTCATCATAGCCGCCGATGAACCCGCGATCCAGCAGGCCGCCGAGGCACTCGCTTCGCACAATGTTACGGTCGAAGCCATCGAGGCCGATCTGGCGACCGTCGAGGGTGCCGACCAGTTGATCTCCCGGATCGGCGATCGCGACATCGACCTTCTGTTCCTCAATGCCGGACGCGGGCTTGGCGAGGGGTTCGTCGATCAGGACTGGAAAAAGGTCCGCCGCATCATCGACACCAACATCACAGGAACCGTCTATCTGGCGCATGAACTTGGCGCCAGGATGGCCCGGCGCGGGCGCGGACGCATCCTGTTTACGGGATCGATCGCCGGTTTCATGCCCGGTACTTTCCAGGCTGTCTACAACGGCACCAAGGCGTTTATAGACTCCTTCGCGATCGCACTGCGCCATGAACTGCAGGGCACCGGCGTCACGGTCACGGTGCTGATGCCCGGCGCCACGCAGACGCGGTTCTTCGAACGAGCCGAAATGATGGACACCAAGGTCGGCACCGACGAGAAAGACAACCCGGCCGACGTGGCCAGGACCGGCTACGAAGCCATGATGGCGGGCGAGGAACAAGTCGTCAGCGGCTGGAAGAACAAGCTGCAGGTTGCCGCCGCGCAAGTCACGCCGGCGGGCACGCTGGCCGAACAGCATCGCAAGATGGCCGAGCCGGGTTCGGCCGCCAAGGATTGATCATTCGATTTCACCGAGGGGCGACTGCGTTCCCGAAATGCATTCGACCTTCGCACGGGACGTCCGCCCGTCGATCTTCTTCCAACTCAGGAGCATATGATGAAGGCGCTCACATGGCACGGCAAAGGCGATATACGATGCGACCAGGTCGCCGATCCCGCCATCAAGGATGATCGTGACGTCATCATCAAGGTCACCTGCTGCGCCATATGCGGCTCGGATTTGCATTTGATGAACGGCTACATGCCGACCATGGAATCCGGCGACGTGCTCGGCCACGAGACCATGGGCGAGGTGGTGGACGTCGGTCGCGGCCATTCCAAGTTCAAGAAGGGCGACCGGATCGTGGTGCCGTTCAATATCTCTTGCGGCGAGTGCTGGTTCTGCACGCGCGGGCTGTTCTCGCTTTGCGACCGGTCCAATCCCAACGCCAAACAGGCGGCGGAAGTGATGGGACAGTCGCCGGCCGGCCTGTTTGGCTATTCGCACCTCGTCGGCGGCTATTGGGGCGGACAGGCTGAATATCTGCGCGTGCCCTTCGCCGACGTCGGCCCGATCAAGGTGCCGGACGGGATTGACGACGAGCAAGTGCTGTTCCTATCCGACATTTTTCCGACCGGCTATATGGCGGCCGAGAACGCGGGCATCGAGCCCGGCGATACCGTCGCCATCTGGGGCTGCGGCCCGGTCGGCCAGTTCGCCATCCAGAGTGCGTGGATGCTCGGCGCCGGACGCGTCATCGCGATCGACAAGGTTCCGGAACGACTGGCCATGGCGCGCGAGCATGGCAAGGCCGAGACACTCGATTTCAGCAATTCCGACATTTATGACGCCCTTATGGCGATGACCGATGGCCGCGGCCCGGATCGCTGCATCGACTGCGTCGGCACCGAGTCCGATCCCGGCGCGAGTGCCGACGCCATGCTCGACAAGGTCAAGGCTGCCGTCTACCTCGGCACCGACAGGCCGCATGTGTTGCGCGAGGCAATCTATTGCTGCCGCAAGGGCGGCACCGTTTCGGTTCCCGGCGTCTACATTGGTCTTGTCGACCATATCCCTTTCGGTGCGGCGATGAACAAGGGCCTGACTTTCAGGATGGGTCAAACCCATACGCAACGTTATCTCGAGCCGCTTCTGGCCAAGGTCCAGAACGGCGAGATCGATCCATCCTTCGTGATCACGCACAAGGCCGACCTCGAAGCCGGCCCTGATCTCTACAAGACCTTCCGCGACAAGCAGGACGGCTGCATCAAAGTGGTGATGCGGCCACACGGCTGAGGTGTCGGCATCCTTCACCGGATCTGCCTTGCGCAAGTCCGCTGCCACAGGTGGGAATCACCGCTACCGGCGGTTCCGGAACTTTCGGCAGTGGCGGTGGTTGACTGCAGAACAAATCCACGGCGGCGAGAGCGCCGCACTCTGCCACTGCAAGGAAAGAGGCTGTCATGAGCAACGAGAATTCCACATCCAAGCCCGGCGTCCGAACTCCGAACGTCGGTGGCCTGCCGCACCCGCGGCGGGATGCCAACGCTACCGACGCCGGCGCAAAACCGCTGGCGCCAAAGACCGCCGGTGCATCCCGACCATCGAGTGCTCCACTGGACAATCCTGTGGCCAATCGAAACACGGGACGGCCACGTCAGGCGAGCACCACGCCTCGGCCTACCGATAAGCCGCTGGATTGAGCGCGGCGAGTCGGCCGCCTGAAATCATGACGGTTTCCCGCCTCCGCGAACCGATGCCAAGTCAGCCACGGCGGTGAGAAGGTCAGCTTCGCTCGCCGGTTTGGGGATAAATTTGCAGTTTCGGAAGGGCCCGGGAACGTCACGCGGCCCAAATCCGGTCATGAACGCGAAGGGGGTGCCGCGAGCCAGCAGCTTTTCCGCGACCGGCAGGCTCGTTTCGCCGTTCAATTGAATGTCCAGCAACGCTAAGTCGACCTGGTTCGCATCGACGAGCCCAAGCGCCGCGGCAACCGACGAAACCGGGCCAACCACCTGATAGTTCGCCATCCGCAAGCGAGACGCAGTTTCTTCCGCGATCAGCCATTCGTCCTCGACGACCAGAACGCGTGCGCCCTTGCTCACGATGTCTCCTTGCCGTTGGCCGGAAAAGCCAGGTGAACGCTGAGACCGTCCCTTTCAAAAGCAGTCTCGACGTGGCCGCCGAGCCTGTAACCGATCTCTCCCTGCAGCAGGGTCAGACCAAAGCCGTTGTTCGAGGGCGCTTTGACGGCAGGCCCGTCCTTCTCTCGCCAGCCAAACGTGAAACTGTCGTGCTCGATCGACCACTGCACGTCGACCTTGCCGTCGGCTTTTGACAAAGCGCCGTATTTGGCGGCGTTGGTGGCCAGTTCATGGACGGCCATACTGAGGGAAAGCCCCTGTTGCGGGCCAAGTTTTACATCCTCGCCGTGAAGTTCGATGCGCTCGATGCCGAAAGGTTCGAGTTCCTGCTGGAGTAGTTCCCTAACAGAGGCTTCCTTCCACCTCTCCCGGGTCAGCAGCCCATAGGCCCGCGACATGGCATGCAGGCGGCCGATCAACGCATCGGCGAAATCATCCTTTGTAGAGGAACTTTCCCGCGTGCGGCTGGCAATGCTGGCAATTACCGCCAGCATGTTCTTGACCCGATGGTTGAGTTCCGAGATGAGCACCTGCTGATGCTCTTCCGCCTGTGCCAGCGTGGTGACATCGACAAGGGTCACCACCACGCCCTGGATTCGGTTGCCCTTGTCCCGGTAAGGATTGATGCGGACCATATGAAAAAGGCCCCTGGCATCGCGCGCAAGGTGGTGGTTCAGGACCTCGCCCGTCTCGAACACCTTGTCGATATGCTGCTTCAACTCGGGATAGTCGAGCTGGCTCGACAGATCCGTCAGCGGCCGGCCGACATCGGAGGGGCGCAGGCTGAAAAAGGATGACGCCGCCGGCGTGAAGGTGCGGACCACAAGGTTCCGATCGAGGAAAATGGTCGCGATGTCCGTGCTTTCGAACAGATTGCGCAGGTCGCCATTGGCATGATCGAGCTCTTCAATCTTGGCCGTCAATTCGGCGTTGATCGTGTTGAGCTCTTCGTTGAGCGACTGCATCTCCTCCTTTGAGGCTTCAAGTTCCTCATTGGTCGATTGCGCCTCCTCATTGACGGAGACGAGCTCCTCGTTCGAGGACTTCACTTCTTCGAGCGCGGTCTCGTATTCCTCGATAGTCGATTGCAGGCGTTCCCTGGTATCGCGCAGTTCCCGCTCAAGATCGGCGGTATTATCGCTGTCATGGCTGCCGCCTTCTTCGTCAGAGCGGGCCAGCGTCGGGCCGGACGGCTCGAAGAGAACAAGGTAAAGGGGTTCGCCATTGCCGCGTTCGGCGAGCGGCTCGATCGTCAGCCTGATCGGCTGAACCCGTTCGTCATCTTCCTCCACGGCGAGGTTTTCCCGCACCACTGTGCGGCGCGTTGTCGTCGCTTCGCGCAAAGCAGCGCGCAGGTCCAGCCGCAGCCCACGCCGTGCCATCGTCAGCAACTGCCGGCTGGGGATTCCCTGCGGCGCCTCGAGATATCTTCCGGTCCTGCCCGAATAGTAGACGACATCGCCCTCGGCGTTGACCAGGACGTGCGGTGGCGCGAACCGTTCCAGCACCTGCGCTTCTACCGCCTGCCGTAGGGGATAGCCGACAAGCCCCTTCTTCGTGCCAGCGCTTTCGGGTGGAAAGACATTGGAATGGCTTTCCCCGATCAGGCCCGGCAGTCTGATGTGCGGCGAGGCATGCTCCCGCGCCTGGAATATCCGGTGTTTCTTGTCGACGGTTGCGAACAGATTGTCGTGCTGCCCGACGCTTTCAGAGGTGCCGAGGAAAAGATAGCCGCCGGGCTTCAGCGCGTAGTGGAAGACAGGGATGACACGGTTTTGGATGGTCGGGCCGAAGTAAATCAGCAGATTGCGGCAGGAAACCAGGTCCATCCGTGAGAAGGGTGGATCGCGAATGACGCTGTGCGGCGAGAAGATGCACAGTTCACGGATCTCATTGCTGATGATGTAGCTTTCGCCATCGCCGTTGAAAAACCGTTGTTTGCGTTCCGGAGAAAGACCTTGCAGCAAGGCTTCCGGATAGCGTGCCGCCCGCGCCACCGCCAGCGCCGGCTCGTCTATGTCGGTGGCGAATATCTGGACGCGCGGAACGGCCGTCAGCGTCCCCATGTGTTCACGCAGCAGAATGCCAATGGAGAACACCTCCTCGCCGGTGGCGCAGCCAGGAACCCAGACCCTGACGGTATCGCTGGCGGTCTTGCCTTCGAAAAGTTGCGGTATGATCTTTCGCTCGAGCAATTCGAACGCATCGGGATCGCGAAAGAAGTTGGTGACATTGATCAAGAGGTCGCGAAACAGGTTCATTACCTCGCGAGCATCCTTCTTCAGCCAGTCGATATAGGCGCTGATGGAATGGACCTGGGCGATCTGCATGCGCCGCTTCACACGGCGCAGGAATGTCTTGGTCTTGTAGCCCGAGAAATCGTGGCCGGAGTGGCTGCGCAAGATCCCGTATATCTGTTCTCGCACCTTATCGATGTCGGCCGTATGGTCGCCATCTTCGTCCGCCAGCCCGTCCAGCGTGTCGAAGCCGCGGGCGAAAGCTTCCAGCTTCGCACCGATCTCCTCGGCGGGCACGGCGACGTCGACGAGCCCGCTGGCAATGGCGCTCTGCGGCATATCGGGATTGCGCGGCCCGTAGCCGTCCGCCGCTTGCGCGACGGTAAACCCACCCCGCTCCTTGATCGCTTTGGCGCCCAATGTTCCATCGGAGTCGCCGCCGGACAGTATAACGCCAACGGCATATTCGGCTTGGTCTTCAGCCAGTGCGCTGAAAAATATATCGATCGGCTTTCGCTGCTGCGTAAGTCCATTGGGCCGGCGCAGGCGCAGCACACCCTTTTCAATGGCCAATGTCACGTTTTGCGGCATCACATAGACGTGGTCGAGTTCAACGGCCATCCCGTCCTCGGCCACCATCACTGACATTTCGGTGTAGCGGCTGATGACCTCGTGCAACAGGCTTTCCCGCTTGGGGCTGAGATGCGTGATGATGACGAAAGCCATGCCAGGCTGGCTGGTCACGCCTTTGAACAAACCCTCCATCGCGGGGATGCCACCCGCGGACGCGCCGACGCCGACGATGGGAAACCTTTTCGGCTGGGCTGTCACGGCACGTCCCCCTTTCGCCTGGTCCGACATCCTCAAAGGTCGGATCAGACAGGACATAACCATATAGCGCGCAAATAGGATGGAACAAGTCGCCCCCAATGACGTTGAGCGCCGTATCCATGGCGGGCTCAATGACAAAACGCTCTTCTGATATAAGGCTCCTCGCCCCAACGGTGTCTAGGGCTTCAGAACCACCAGGCTGCTCCGACGCAGGGCCCGTCCCGGATCGCATTCTGGTGCTTGCGAAACGATTGCAGGCCGCCTTGGACGACCGAACTCTGGAAGAAAATTCGGAGCAGCCTAAACTCCGTTTGAGGAAAGGATGACGACGTGCGCGATCTGCGCGGGCTGCGTATCCTGATTGTCGAAGACGAATGGACGATTGCCGGAGATCTTGCACGGTTCTTCAGCAATATGGGCGCTATCGTTCTTGGGCCTGCAGCGACCGTGGAACAGGCTTCCAAACACACCGAGGCGGCTGAAGCCGCGATCCTCGATGTCAACCTCAACGGCAGCAGGGTGTTTCCGATAGCGGACGAACTGATGCGCCGCGGAGTGCCTTTCGTATTCTTCAGTGGTGACAACCACATCGCCATTCCCGATCATCTGCGCTACGCCAGCAATTTGCGGAAGTCCTCAGGAAACCAGGCCGTTTTCAATGCCCTCTTTCCGCAGGCACCCGGGCGGCCCGGCCCCATGCTGGACACCTCCGACGACGTGTTCGCGCTTTTGCCCAAACTGCGACTTGCGGCGCGTCTCTTGCTGGGAGATGTCGATGCGTCCGACCGGCTCGTCGAAAAGACGCTCGAGCAGGCGATCCGGGATGTCGATCGCAGACAGCTTGGACAGTCCACCGAAAACTGGCTCAACGGGATCATGCGAGAGGTGGCTAAAACCCGCGGCGCAAAACTCATGCATTAGTTTGCCCCTCCAACGGAAGTTCAGCCAAGGCCCGCCGCGATCGCCCACCGCGCCGTAAACTGGCCGGTGTAATTCCTACCGCTAAAAGCTCGCCGGTCCTGGTCAATCGTCGCGGCCCTGGTTCAGCGGCCGAAGCAACTGGGCTCTCAATTGTTCCACCGCATCTGAAGAAATTTACCTGAGATTCAGTTCAGGCAAATGAGCCCACTGGACGTGCGGCATCAGCGCTTCTGATTGCGCTCGACGAACTTGTTGAAACGGCTGGCTTGTCCGTCGCCGGTCTTGGCTTGATAGAGAAAGGCCAGATCGTTCTCGTCGAATATCCGAAAGAACTCGTCCCATTCGATGGGCTCGAATGCTTCCTCGGGGTCGCCGAAGTCGATCCGCAGAATGCCGCCCTCGCCTTTGGTGCGCACCACGGCCGGCCGCCCATCCCTCTCCTCGGCCCATTTGCGGATTTCGTCGTGATTGGTGGTCGTTTGCGACTGGGACATTGAAAAACTCCTTTGATCGTCGGCGTTGCCAACCTCGGACAGCGCAGTCCTGTCGGGCGCCCTAACAGCACAAGGGCAGCAATGTTCCGGCACCGCGCCCTGATCCCGATGTGCCGCGTTTCGAACGCAGCCGGGCCAAAGGAACTTTGTTGAAGCGCAGGGAACAAACCTTTTGCCGAAAAGTTCGGGGCGCCAAGGTTACTTGTCTGAGGAGTCATCGTGAAACGCATATTGGTTACGGGAGGCTGTGGCTTCATCGGCAGGCATGTCGCCCAGGAACTGATCGAGCAGGATCATTCGGTTCGCATCCTCGATGCGCTGCTGGAGCAGGTGCATGCAGGAGAGGCGGTCGCGCTTCCCGCCGGGGCCGAGCTAATCAAGGGCGACGTCCGCGACCGGGAGGCAGTCGCCAAGGCGTTGGAAGGCGTCGATGCGGTCATTCATTTGGCGGCGGAAGTCGGCGTCGGACAGTCAATGTACGAGATCGCGCGCTATGTCGGCACCAACGACCTCGGCACCGCGACGCTGCTGGAGGCGCTGATCAAACACCCGGTCGAACGCATTGTCGTCGCCTCTTCGATGAGCGTCTATGGCGAGGGCCTCTACGCCACACCGGATGGCCGGCGTGTCGACAATGCCCGGCGCAAGGCGAGCGACATCAGGAGCGGGCAATGGAACCCGCTGTCGCCACAGGGAGAACCCCTCTCGCCGCTGCCCACCGACGAAGAAAAGCCGGTCGATCTCGCCTCTATCTATGCGCTGACAAAATACGCCCAGGAACGCGCCGTGCTGATCTTCGGCGAAGCCTATGGCATCGATGCGGTCGCGCTGCGCCTGTTCAACGTCTTCGGTGCCGGTCAGGCGTTGTCGAATCCCTATACCGGCGTGCTGGCCAACTTCGCTTCGCGTCTCGCCAACGGCCAACGGCCAATGATCTTCGAGGATGGCGAACAAAAGCGCGATTTCGTCCATGTGCAGGACGTCGCCCGCGCCTTTCGCCTTGCTCTGCAGCAACGCCAGGCAAAAGGTCACGTCATCAACATCGGCAGCGGCCGAGCCTATGCAATCAGCGACGTAGCGCGAATGCTGGCCGAAGCCATGGGAACGCCGAAGCGTTCGCCAGAGCTGCTCGGCAAAGCCCGCTCTGGCGATATCCGCAACTGCTTCGCCGATATTTCCAAGGCCCGCGAACTGCTCGGTTTCGAGCCAGTGCGGCAACTGGAGAATTCGCTCGGCGATTTCGTCTCCTGGGTGCGCAACACGTCCGCCGTCGACCGCGGCGCCGACATGAAACGCGAACTTGAAGAACGCGGGCTGGTATCATGAACACACGCAATGGACGCGACGCGCCGGTCGCCATCGTCGGCGGCAGCGGCTTCATAGGATCGAACCTGGCCGACAGCCTGTTGTCGGACGGCGAGCCAGTGCTGGTGATCGACAATCTCAGCCGTCCGGGCGTCGAGCAGAACCTTGAATGGCTGGCGCAGAAACACGGCAGTCGCCTCACGGTGGAGACCATCGACGTGCGGGACGCCAACGCCCTGGCGCGTGTCTTGACGCATTCAAAGGCAATCTTCCATCTGGCCGCGCAGACCGCCGTCACCACAAGCCTGGTCCAGCCGGGAGAGGATTTCGACATCAACCTTCGGGGAACGTTCAATGTGCTGGAGGCGGCACGGCTAAGCGGTGGGGCTGTCCCGGTGGTCTTCGCCAGCACCAACAAGGTGTATGGCAGCCTTCCCGACGTCGCGGTTCGCAAGGATGGAGATCGTTACCTGCCTTGCGACGGCCTCATTCAAGCGAATGGCATCGACGAGACGCGCGGCCTGGATTTCTGCACGCCCTATGGCTGCTCCAAAGGCGCTGCCGACCAGTATGTGCTCGACTACGCCAAATCCTACGGCTTGCCGACGGCGGTGCTGCGGATGAGCTGTATCTATGGACCGCGCCAGTTCGGAACCGAGGACCAGGGCTGGGTCGCGCACTTCCTGCTGAGTGCGCTCACGGGACGTCCAATCACCATTTACGGCGACGGCAGACAAGTGCGCGACATCCTGCATGTCGCCGATGCGGTCGCCGCCTACAGGGCCGTTCTCGACCGCATCGACACGATCAAGGGCCAGGCATTCAATCTTGGCGGCGGCCCGGAAAATGCGCTCAGCCTGCGCATGTTGTTGAGCGAAATCCGTAACCTGACCGGCCATGAGCTTTCGATCCGCCATGATGGCGAACGCACCGGCGACCAGCCCTTCTTCGTCGCCGACACCCGTAAAATCAAAGCCACGCTCGGCTGGAAAGCCCATATTTCATGGCGCGAAGGCATTCGCGATCTCGCGGACTGGCTGCAACGCCACCGGCTCGAGCCTCGCCCCGAAGCCGTGAGGTACGTCGCATGAAGATCACCCTGGTGAACCCGTTCTGGACGTATGACGACAGCATCTACTTCGGCTGCCGCCAACCCCATCTGCCGCTGGAACTCGGCTATTCGAAATCCGTGCTCGAAAAAGCCGGGCATGAGGTGCTGATGCTGGATGGGCAGTTGCAGAAGCTCGACAATTCCAGCCTCTGCGACCGCGTGGCTGATTTCGCGCCGGCAATGACGGTCGTCAGCACCGCGCCCACTTATCTGTTCTGGCGCTGCGCGCCGCCGGAGTTGCGCGTGCCGGCCGATTTCCTCAATCGCCTCGACGGGCGCGGCGGACGCACGGTCGCGGTCGGGCCGCATGGCTCGGCCACGCCGGCGCCAACCTTGCGCAAGCTCGGCGTCGACATCGTCGTGCGCGGCGAATGCGAAGAAGTCGTCGAGCAGCTTGCCCGGTACGACGATTGGAGCACGATACCATCGACCGCTTATCTGCGGGATGCCGAGGTGGTTTCGAACGGCGGCATCCACGCGAGTTCGTTTGTCGACCATCCGCCACTAGAATGGCCATCGGATTGGATCGCAGCCCATTCGCACCATCATCACCGGTTCGATGACAATCAGACTGGGTTCGGCGCGGAGGTCGAAGCGTCACGCGGCTGCCCCTACAATTGCAGCTTCTGCGCCAAGATGGATTTCCGCGATGCCTATCGCCGCCGAAACCACGACGCGGTGGTCGCGGAAATCGATCGGCTGATTGCCCAGGGTGTCGGCTACATCTACTTCATCGATGAAATCTTCCTGCCGCAAAAAGCCCTGCTGGAAGCGTTGATCGATCGCGACGTGAAATTCGGCGTGCAGACCCGCATCGACCTGTGGAAGCCCGAACTGCTGGAATTGCTGGGCGCGGCCGGCTGCGTCTCCATCGAAGCCGGCCTCGAAAGCCTGACGGTGGAAGGCCGGGCCATGCTGGCGAAGCGTTGCCGGCTGGGCACCGAGGAACTCGCCGCGCTGCTCGTCAATGCCAGACGCCACGTTCCCTTCGTCCAGGCCAATCTGATCGGCGTGGTCGAGGATGATCCTGCCCTGGTCGACCACTGGCGAACCCACCTGATCGACAATGGCGTGTGGGCCAATGAACCCGTGCCGCTTTATCCATATCCGAGTTCGCCCAGCTATCGCGAGCTTTGGGGCGAACCTGACGACCTCGCCTGGGAGCGCGCCCATGATCACTATCTCGCATCATTCCAGAAGTTCAGCGACATCCAGGAAAGGCGCCCGCGTCCGCTGGCAGAACTGGAGGCGACATGTTGCGGACATTGACGCCGCGCTCGCGGCGCATCCTGATGACGGTCGATGCCGTGGGCGGCGTCTGGCGCTATGCGCTTGACCTGGCCAGCGAACTTGTCAACGGCGGCGATAGCGTGGTGCTTGCCGGCCTCGGTCCACCGCCGTCCAGGCAGCAGGCCGACGAGGCAGAGGCTTTCACCACGCTGATCTGGCTGAACACGCCGCCGGATTGGATGACCCGCGATGGCGGTGATCTCGACGCGCTGCCGCGGGAGCTGCATGCGCCGATGCGCGACCACGCGATCGACCTTGTCCATTTCAACGCGCCGACGCAGGCAGCGGGATTCCACGCGCCGTGCCCGGTCGTGGTGGTCTCCCATTCCTGCGTGACGACATGGTTCCATGCCGTCAGAGGACAGGCGTTGGACAGCGCATGGGCCTGGCAGAAGGAGCGCAACAGGCGCGGCATGGATCGGGCCGACGCAGTCATCGCGCCGAGCCGCAGCCATGCCGACATGCTCGAGACATGCTATGGCCCGATCGCGCGCCTGACGGTGGTCGGAAACGGTGCCCGTCCGGTGCCGAAGACCGAAAAACGCCAACCGCTCGTCTTTGCCGCCGCCCGCTGGTGGGACGAGGGCAAGAATGCGGCGGTGGTCGACCAGGCGGCTTCGCTGACGCGATGGCCGGTCTTCGCCGCCGGTTCGATGCACGGCCCGAACGGCGACCATGTCAGCTTCAGCCATGCTGTTCCTCTCGGAGCAGTGCCCTCCGACGAGGTGCGCTCGTTGATGGCGCGCGCGGGCATTTTCGTATCGCCATCAATCTACGAGCCATTCGGCCTGGCCGCGCTGGAAGCGGCCATGTCGGCTACGCCCCTGGTGCTTTCCGATATCGCAACCTATCGCGAATTGTGGGGCGAGGCCGCGATGTTCTTTGATGCACGCGATCCGCACGATCTCGCTGCCTGCCTCAATCACCTCTCGAGTGATGCTGCGCTCAGGCGAGAGCTCGGCCAGGCGGCCATCCGACGCAGCCGCAGGTTTAGTCTGGCCAAGCAGGCGGCGGCCATGCGCGGCGTCTATGACAAAGCGGCCCTGGCGATGGCGGAGCGCTGAACATGCGCTTTGTGTTCTACACCCACTCGGTCGTCTCCGACTGGAACCACGGCAATGCCCATTTCCTGCGCGGCGTCATGCGAGAACTGGTCGCGCGCCGGCATCAGGCGATCGCGCTGGAGCCGGCGGATGGCTGGAGCCGATCGAATCTGCTGACCGAGCAGGGATCCTTTGCCATCGAACGCTTCCGCAAGGATTTCCCCGAACTCATGCCTGTGACTTACGATGCCGGGTTTGACCACGAAGCCTGGATCGCCGAGGCCGACGTTGTAATCGTCCATGAGTGGACGGATCCGGAGCTTGTTGCACGCATCGGCCGTGCCCGGGCCGCTGGCGGCAAGTTCGTCCTTCTGTTCCATGACACCCATCACCGGGCGGTGTCGGCAACCGAGACAATCTCGGCGCTCCGGCTGGAGCACTATGACGGTGTTCTGGCCTTCGGCGAAGCCTTGCGCGAGAGCTATCTGCGTGCGGGCTGGGGCAAGCGCGTCTTCACCTGGCATGAAGCCGCCGACGATCGCCTGTTCAAGCCGCACCCGGAGATCCACTCCACGTCCGATCTGGTCTGGATCGGAAACTGGGGCGATGATGAGCGGACCGCCGAACTCAAGGAATTTCTGGTCGGGCCGGTGCACGATCTTGGCCTCGATGCCGCTGTTCACGGCGTACGCTACCCCAAGACGGCACTTGCGGATCTGGCTGCCGCCGGACTTCGCTATGAGGGATGGATCGCCAATGCCGACGTGCCGAAGGCGTTCGCCGCGCATCGTGTCACAGTCCACATCCCACGGCGCCCCTATCGCGAGGGTCTGCCCGGAATTCCGACGATCCGCATGTTCGAGGCACTCGCCTGCGGCATTCCGCTGGTTTCAGCGCCATGGTCCGACGTCGAGCAGCTGTTCAGGCCCGGTGTCGACTTTCTGTTTGCCGAGAATGGCTCGAAAATGCGGCAACAGCTGCGGACCGTGTTGGCCGATGAGGACTTTGCGGCCTCCCTTGTGACCTCGGGCCTCGAGACTATCCGCTCCCGACATACTTGCCGCCACCGCGTCGAGCAGTTGTTCGACGTGCTTGCGGAATGCACGAACCAACACACCGTCGTCCCGACCGCCGCAAAGGAAGCAGTCGCATGAAGATCGCATTTTATGGATCGAGCCTTTTGTCGTCCTACTGGAACGGTGCCGCGACCTACTATCGCGGTTTGCTCAAGGCACTTTCGCAATTGGGTTACGAGATCACTTTCTACGAACCCGACGTCTACGACCGGCAGAAGAACCGCGACATCGAGCCGCCCGACTGGTGCGCTGTCGTCGTTTATGAAGCGACCCCGCATGCGTTGAAGCAGGTCGCGGCACGCGCCGCCGGCGCCGACATCGTCGTCAAGGCGAGCGGCGTCGGTTTCGAGGACGAGACGCTGCTGCGCGCCGTTCTCGACCACGCCCGCAGCGACGCGCTCGTCGTATTCTGGGATGTGGACGCTCCGGCAACTCTTGCTCAATTGCGCGACGAACCGGACCATCCGCTCCATCGCGCGCTGCACGAAATCGACCTGGTGTTGACCTATGGGGGCGGCGATCCCGTCGTTTGGGCTTACCGGGCCATGGGAGCTCAGGAATGCGTGCCAATCTACAATGCGCTCGATCCCGAAACGCACCATCCGGTCGCCGGTCATACGCGTTTTGCTTGCGATCTGGCGTTTCTCGGAAACAGGCTTCCGGACCGCGAGGCGCGTGTCGAAGCGTTTTTCCTCGAACCCGCCAACCGTTTGCCCGGGCAACGTTTTCTGCTCGGCGGATCAGGCTGGGGCGACAAGCCGCTGCCGGCCAATGTCGACTGGCTCGGCCATGTCGGTACCCGCGACCACAACGCCTTCAACGTCACACCCAAGGCGGTGCTGAACATCAGCCGCGACAGCATGGCCGTAAACGGTTTTTCACCGGCCACGCGCGTCTTCGAGGCGGCCGGCGCCGGCGCCTGCCTCATCACGGATGCATGGCTGGGCGTGGAACTGTTCCTGAAACCAGACGAGGAGATCCTGGTGGCCCGCGGCGGCGGCGATGTCGCCGAGATCATGCGCTCCCTGAAACCCGGGCGGGCCAAGGCAATCGGCCAGGCCGCACTTCGCCGCGTGCTGGCGGACCATACCTACGCGCAGCGGGCGGCCGTGGCGGATGCCGTCTTCAAACGTCATTTCGAACATGGGACCGTGGAGGCAGCGGAATGACCAAGCAACTGGACATCGTCTTTCTCGGCCTGTCGCTGTCCTCGTCCTGGGGAAATGGCCACGCCACGACTTTTCGGGGCCTGCTGAAAGGCCTGCACGAACTCGGTCACCGCGTGACTTTTCTGGAGCGCGACGTGCCGTGGTACGCCAACCACCGCGATCTGCGCGATCCGGATTTCTGCGCCCTGCGCTACTACGAGACCACCGCGGACTTGCAACGCGGTTACGGACAGTGCCTGGAGCAGGCCGACATCATCGTCATCGGATCCTTCGTTCCAGAAGGACGCTCGGTCATCGACATCGTCGCCTCTATTTGCAGGGGGCAGCTCTGCTTCTACGACATCGACACACCTGTGACCCTGGCAAAGCTTTCGGCAGACGATTGCGATTATTTGAGCTGGCGGCAAATTCCGTATTTCGATGTCTATTTCTCCTTCACCGGCGGGCCAACGCTCGACCATCTGGCGCAAGATTTCGGCGCGCGCCATGCCGAACCGCTCTATTGTTCGGTCGATCCGGTACGCCATCACCGGACTGGCGATCCGATCTGCTGGGATCTCGGCTATCTCGGCACCTACAGCGCCGATCGGCAGGCAACGCTGAACGCTCTGCTGCTCGAGCCCGCACGGCATATGCCGAACCGCCGTTTCGTCGTGGCCGGCTCCCAATATCCATCCGACATCATCTGGCCGGACAATGTCGAGCGCATCGAACACTTGCCACCGGCCGATCATGCCGCGTTCTACAGCCGTCAGCGCTACACGCTTAATGTCACACGGAGTTCCATGATCGCGGCGGGATGGTCGCCCAGCGTGCGCCTGTTCGAAGCGGCGGCTTGCGGCACGCCCATCATCAGCGATGGCTGGCCGGGGCTCGACAGCTTCTTTCCCGCATCGGCGATCCACACCGCCGCGGGGACGGACGATGTGGTCGAAATCCTCTTCGGCGAGTCCGAGCGCGCACGCCTCGCCATGGCTGACCGGGCCCGCGAACTCGTCCTCGCGGCCCACACCGGCGCGGCCAGGGCCCGCGAATTCGTGGCGGCGCTGACCCAGCCGAGAGCGGCAGCCCTCGACCTCGACATCGGAAGTGCAGCATGACCGGCAGACAGGAGAAAACGGCGATGCGACAAACAAGAAACGCGCGAAGGGCAAAGACAGTGCTTGTTGCCGGCGGTGCGGGATTCCTCGGTTCGCATCTTTGCGAAGCATTGCTCCGCAGTGGCTGGCGCGTGATCTGCGTCGACAATTTTCTGACCGGACGAATGGAGAACATCATCTCGATCATGGACCAGCCGGGCTTCAGGCTAATCGAGCAGGATATCTGCCGGCCATTGGATTTCGGCGAGCCCGTGGATCGCATCTTCAACCTGGCCTGCGCTGCCTCACCGCCGCGTTATCAGGCAGACCCGATACACACCACGCGAACCTGCGTGATCGGAACGCTCAACCTGCTCGAACTCGCCGTCCGTAAGGACGCGCGACTGCTGCAGGCCTCGACGAGCGAAGTGTATGGCGATCCCGAACAGCACCCGCAGAGGGAGGACTATGTCGGGCATGTGAACTGCACGGGCCCACGTGCCTGCTACGACGAGGGCAAGCGTACCGCCGAAACGCTTTGCTTCGATTATCTAAGAGCCGGCAAGGCCGACGTCCGCGTCGCGCGCATCTTCAACACCTACGGTCCGAGAATGGATCCGGCGGACGGCCGCATCGTCTCGAATTTGATCATGCAGGCGCTCGAGAAACGTCCGCTGACGATATTCGGCGACGGCCTGCAGACGCGATCTTTCTGCTATGTCTCCGACCTGATCGACGGATTGATGCGCATGATGGATGTCGATCCCAATCCCGGCAAGCCGGTCAACCTGGGTAATCCCGGAGAATTCACCATCGTGCGACTGGCGGCATTGGTAAAGACGATGACCGGCACCAAATCGGATTTGAGATTTCTGCCGCTGCCGCAAGACGACCCTCGGCGCAGGCAACCCGATATCTCGCGTGCAAAAGCGCTGCTCGGCTGGACGCCGAAGGTCCCCCTCAATGAAGGGCTTAAGCTGACGATCAATTACTTCGCGGAGCTCGAAGGCAGCCGCATCGGCGATCAAATGACAGGCCTTGCCAAAAGTGCGAGGCCCGCATCAGGCGGGCTGCAGAATCTTCCTGCATGATGCGGCGCTGGACCTCACAAGATCGGGCGGAACATCCGCCCGATCTTGTGGTTTGGCTTGAGAAGCCGATACGGAGGATCGTCCCTATGCGACCCAAGCGACCCGTGAGGGATATCGACAAGATTGCCGAACGAGAGACAGCTGCCTATCTGCGGCGCGCCTCCATCACCTATCTCGAGTGCTGCGTCAGCCTGATGATGACGCATTTGCAACGGGAGGAAGTGGCCACTATTCTCGAGCAGGAAGCAGACATGCTGCGAAACCTGGACTGATCGAAACGGTCACGCCTGGCATTCGTCAACAAACCGTATCAGCCGCAGCTTGTATCGATCTGCCGTCGCAGCCAGCCTTGTTTTTTCCCCGCCGTTTTCGGATTGGGCAGCCGTGCTCCAGAGGCCTATCTGGAACGCCAGGTAGCAAGGTTCGAAAAAATCGATGTGGCCATTGTCAACGTCGAGCCCCATCCCTTCGACCAACCTCGTCACATCACTGTCGGATAGTCCGTATTCGACAAGGGCACCGGCAATGTCCCACTCTATCGGCTGGCAGCCAATCAAATCATGTGCCCGGCAATGGTCGACAGCATCTGTCTTGAGCACCGTGCCGTCGGCACAAACGAGAAACTCCCACGGGTGAAGCTTTCCGTCGATTTCAACTCGCTGCAACACCTCCACAGGGTTCCGTTTCGCGAGCCAACCGCGCAACTTCGCCGCGCAGTTCGCGCCCAAGGCTTCCGAGGCATTGGAAACAGCCATTTCCGCGAGCGCGAGCAATGATGCACCCGGCTCGCAGGTTCGAAGATTAGACGCACGCCACGTTAGGTAACGTGTCAATTCCGCGATCATTCTTGCTCCGGGCAGCGGGGCCTGATCCATCGTGATGCCGTCAATCCATCGTTCAACCAGAAAGCCGTGGCAAAGCGCGACCACTTGCGGTCCCAACCCGGCTTCGTTCAACATTTCCGCGGCTCGTTTCTTACGCCGTCCGGTTTCGCCGAGGCCGGCGAATTTGACGAGCCAGCGATCATGTCCCGCAGACGCCAGGAATTTGCGCCGCTCGGCGCGGCGCGGGCTCGGCGGCCACCGCTTCTCGTCGACGTAGTGGACGCTCCTCCATTCGCCACCAGATAGTTCGGTCAGGCTCAATTCGGGGCTGCCGACCGCCTCGGCCACCCAATCGCGCAACGTGGGACTTTTCGGGCTTTCGCAGAAGGTGTGCTCAAACGCCGTCGCCACATGTTTCGGACAGCGCAACCATGTCTCCCGAACCGCCTGCGACGCCTCGGTGCCCGGGCCGCCTGAATGGCTGGGAAACAGGTGAATGCGGTCCGTATCGACACCCAGTTCCCGCAGCCACGCGACAACGGCGTGCATCGAACTGCCGGACAGGCCGGGACCTTCGTCTACAACGGCGAAGCGGGCCGATGGATCGTCCTTCCAGGCGGCGATCGACCGTTGATCGGCGTTGACATGCCTGCGGAAGGGATGACCGATCGGACGAACGCTGAATGGCGCCGGCGCGCCAATCGCGGCGGCCACCATGGCGGCAAGGCCGAGACCGATGCTGCGGATGCCGATCACGCATGTGTTCGCATCGAGACCTGACTCCTGCGCCGCGCCCAAATAGCTTTCTGGATAAAGCGCGTAATGCGCATAACCCTCGGCGGAACCGGTCAGAACCTCGGCTTGACAGTCGAGCCCGGCAAGCAGTCGGAGAAGTCCCGGGGCAATGCCACCACCTATGGCGAAACCGTTTCGCCACGACTTCGCCACCTCTGCCGCAAGTCCGACCAGCAACTTGGCACCTTGCTGCTCCCGCGTCGAAAAGATGTCGATGCCGCGCGTCTCGAAATCGGCGTCGGCAAGCGCCTGAACCAGTTCCGAGACGGTGATGAATAGCCCGACCAACGCAGCATGGCGCCGGATGCCATGCGGCATGCGATCAAGGCTCTCGGCCACTTCGATCGCGGCCTGGCGAAGCCGTTGTGCGTTTTCGGTCCGCTTGTGGTCGCCGTAGACGATCATCGATCGGTTTTCCAAGGATTGCAGTGCGGCAACGCAGCGGGTGCAGCTTCGATCCATGGTGGTTTGCGCAATTTTTCGACGGGCCAAGGAACATTCCGGCACGCTGGCGGTTCGGCGCCAGGAACTTACCTTTGAACAGCATAGGGCGGCAGTTTCGTGGGATCGAAAAAGGTTCGTGTTGGTATCGTTGGAGTCGGCAATTGCGCATCCTCCCTGGTGCAGGGCCTCTCCTATTATCGTCACGCAAAAAGCAACGAACCGATCCCGGGACTGATGCATGCCGACCTCGGCGGCTACCATGTCGATGATATCGAAATCGTCTGTGCATTCGACGTCGCCAAAAGCAAGGTAGGCCGCGACGTCGCGGAAGCAATCTACGCCTCCCCGAACAACACGTTCCGCTTTGCCGATGCGGCGGCGACCGGCGCTCGCGTCGAGCGCGGACCGACACTTGACGGGATCGGCAAATATTTGCGCGACGAAATCGAGGAGGCGCCGGAGCCGGTCGCCAATGTCAGCGAGATCTTGCGCGACAGTGGCGCCGACGTGCTGGTCTCCTACCTGCCTGTTGGTTCGGAGGAAGCGACGCGCTTCTATGCCGAGTGCGCGCTCGAAGCTGGCTGCGCCTTTGTCAATTGCATACCGGTTTTCATCGCCTCACGTCCGGAATGGCGCCGGCGCTTCGAGCAACGCGGGCTGCCGCTGGTCGGAGACGACATCAAGAGCCAGGTCGGAGCGACCATCGTTCACCGGCTGCTCGCCAATCTCTTCCGCGAGCGCGGCGTGCGCATCGATCGCACCTATCAGCTAAATTTCGGCGGCAACACCGACTTCCTCAACATGCTGGAACGCGAGCGGCTGGAATCGAAGAAAATCTCCAAGACGCAATCCGTGGCCAGCCAATTCGATGTTCCTCTGGAACCGGGCAATATCCATGTCGGACCCAGCGACCACGTGCCGTGGCTGACCGATCGCAAGTGGGCCTATATTCGGGTGGAAGGCACGACCTTCGGCGGCGTGCCGCTCAACGCCGAGCTGAAACTGGAAGTCTGGGATTCTCCAAATTCAGCCGGCGTGGTGATCGATGCGATACGCTGCGCAAAGCTGGCGCTCGACCGCGGCATTGCCGGCGCACTGACCGGCCCCTGCAGCTATTTCATGAAGTCGCCTCCAGAACAGTTCACCGACGCCGAAGCGCGACAGCGCACGCTTGCATTCATCGCCGGCAAGGACGAGCCCCTGCTCGATGCCGCGGAATGACGACAACCTTCTTTTTGATCCGCCATGCGGCACACGACAATGTCGGCTCCTATCTTGCAGGACGGATGGACGGCGTTTGCCTTGGCGACACTGGCAAAGCGCAGGCAGCACAGCTTGGCGGCCGCATGGCCCGGGAGCCGATTGGAGCGATCTTTTGCAGCCCGCGTGAGCGAACGCGAGAGACGGCCGTGCCAATCGCGCTTGCCTGCGGCGTCGGCGAAATCGCGATCTGCGCCGAACTCGACGAGATCGACTTCGGCGACTGGTCGGGAAAGACGTTCGACGAGTTGAATGGCGACGCCGGCTGGCGAGCGTGGAACAACCAGCGGCAGGAAGCCCGGACACCGAGCGGCGAGACCATGCTGGATGTCCAGCAGCGCATCGTCGCGCTGATTACCGCCGTCCGTGAGCGGCATCAGAATCGGTGTGTCGCCCTGGTCAGCCACGCCGATGTGATCAAGGCCGCTGTCTGCAATGTCCTTGGCTTGCCAGCCGGCGACTGCTTTCGCTTCGATATCGATCCCGCCTCGATCACGACGATCGTGTCCGGTGACTGGGGGGCGAAGCTGATCCGATTGAACGAAATTGCCTGACGAGGATTTGCCGGATGCAGATGGTCATTTTCGGTCTTACCGTCACGTCTTCATGGGGTAACGGCCATGCCACCTTATGGAGGGGACTGATCCGCGCCCTCGCCCGACTGGGATGGTCCATCACCTTCTTCGAACGCGACACCCCCTATTATGCCGGGACGCGTGATCTCGATCATCTCGATGGCGGCAACGTCGTTATCTACCCGGACTGGGAAGACATCCGCCGCGTTGCTGAGGGCGCGATGAAGCAAGCGGATGTGGTCGTCGTCACCTCCTACTGTCCCGATGCCGTGGAGGCCTCGCGGCTGGCGCAGCAGGCAGGCCGCGGACTGCGTGTCTTCTACGATCTGGACACGCCGGTCACGCTAGCCCGCATCGAACAAGGCGAGCGTCCTCCCTATTTCGGGCCAGAGGGTCTTGCCGATTTCGACCTCGTCTTGAGCTACACCGGCGGCTCGGCGGTCGACGCGCTGAAGTCGGTTTTAGGCGCCCGCCAAGTGGTGCCGCTCTACGGGCATGTCGATCCCGACCAACACCGGCCGGCAGAGAAGCGGGCCGAATTCGCCGGCGATCTTTCCTATCTCGGCACCTACGCAGCGGATCGCCAGGCCGGCGTCGAAAAGCTGCTGGTCCGCCCGGCCGCGCGCCTGCCTGACCACCGCTTCATCATTGGCGGCGCGCAATATCCGCAGGAATTCCCATGGAGCGACAACATCTTCTTTGTCAGGCATCTTCCGCCCGCCGATCATCCGGCTTTCTTCTCATCGTCGCGCCTGACACTGAACGTCACCCGCGAAGCGATGGCGCGAAAGGGCTGGTGCCCGTCGGGACGGCTCTTCGAAGCGGCCGCGTGTGGGGCTGCCATCGTCACCGATGCGTGGCCGGGCCTCGCGGAATTCTTCGAACCCGGTCGCGAAATCCTGTTGGCGCACGACACGGATGATGTGGTCGCCGCATTGCGATTGCCGGAGCGCGAACTCGACCTCATTAGAAGGCGTGCCCGCGAGAGGGTCTTGGGCGAACACACTTCCGCCCGGCGCGCGGCGGAACTGGATCGCATCCTGAGTGATGCCTTTCAAAAATCTCCCGGCGAACCGATGAAGGAAGCAGTCTGATGTTGGGCATTGTGCCCGCTGCCGGGCGTGGCAGCCGCATTCAACCACTCGGCTTCTCGAAAGAGCTGCTGCCGGTCGGCAGCCGGGTGGATGGGCAGACCGAGCGTCCCTGCGCGGTGAGCGAATATCTGGTGCGGCGGATGGTGCGCGCCGGCGTCGACAAGATCTGCTTCATCATCGGATCCGGCAAATCCGACATCCTCGAATACTACGCCGCCGGTTATGGTGACGCCGCGGCCCTTTTTGTCGTGCAGCCCAACCCAGTTGGGCTTTGCGATGCGATTTTCCGGGCAGCCCCCCTCGTCGCGCCCGACGAGGTCGTCCTGGTCGGCCTTCCCGACACGATCTGGTTTCCCGAGGACGGCTTCTCCCGCCTGCCCGACAACTCCCTGTCATTTCTGCTCTTCCCGGTGGACCGCCCCGAATTCTTCGATGCGGTGGTTCTCGATGAGAAGGATCGGGTGAAGGAAATCCAGGTCAAGCGGCAAGATGCTGCCACAAACTGGATCTGGGGGGCGTTCAAGATGCCGGGCCGGACCTTGCACGAGCTTGAGGCACTCTGGCGCGAACGGAACCGATGCGACGAATATATCGGCACCCTGATCAACGCCTACCTGGCTGCCGGCGGCGGAGCCTACGGTGTCAGGGCTGGAGTCTCCTACGTCGATGTCGGTACGTTCAACGGCTACCGCACGGCTCTTCGGCTGCTCGAGCACGGCGCCGCATCCGAACAACATCGGACCACCATTGTTGTGCCTGGGGCACACCCGCAAGTGCCTGTCGTTCCTGGCGAAGGAGCCTGAACATGCTGCATTCCCATGCCGAAATCCGCCGCCGTATCGATGCGCTCGGCCCATGGTTCCACAACATGGAACTGGCCGGCGTCGAAACCGCTCCCGACCATTTTCTGGGCAATTACCCGCTGATCAAATGGCGCAAATTCGCCGATGCCATTCCCGCTGATCTGACAGGCAAGGCGGTGCTGGATATCGGCTGTAATGCCGGCTTCTACTCCATCGAGATGAAACGTCGAGGTGCTGCCCGTGTCCTCGGCATCGATTTCGACGAGGCCTATCTGGCGCAGGCTCGTTTTGCCGCCGAGATCGCGGATTGCGATATCGAATTCCAGAAACTTTCGGTCTACGACGTCGGCGCCCTACGTGAGACATTCGATGTCGTGCTGTTCATGGGGGTGCTTTACCACTTGCGCCACCCCTTGCTTGCGCTCGACCTGATCCGTGAGCATGTCGCCGGTGACCTGATGATCTTCCAGTCCATGCAACGCGGCAGCGCGGATTTGCCCGAGCTGGAAGAGAACTATCATTTCTGGACGCATGACCTGTTCGACCGGCCTGAATTTCCCAAGCTCCATTTCATCGAACACCGCTATGCCGATGATCCGACCAACTGGTGGATTCCCAACCGCGCCTGCACCGAAGCGATGCTGCGCAGCGCCGGTTTCGAGATCGTTCTGCATCCCGAGCACGAGGTCTATTTCTGCCGCGCTGCCGGCGAGCCGGGCGGAGGCGGCGCGATCTATCCGTCGAAAGGAAAGCTCCATGATTGAAGCCGCGATGATCTGGAACGAGCCCAACAACAAGTCACATTGGGACCCCGAGCTCGACCCCGATTGGAGCCGCTTTGCCAGCATGGCGATCCTGTCGGCGGACGCGATCGCGTCCGAGAACCCGGCTCTGACAAAAGTGCTTGGCGGCATCTCGCCAATCGATCCCGGCTTCATCACGCGGATGAAGGAATTGGGCGTGCTGAACCATGTCGACGCCGTCGCCGTACACGGTTTTCCTCTCGACTGGAACCTGTGGCAGATCCAAGAGTGGCCGCAGAAGATCGGCGAGATCGCGACCGTCACCGATCTTCCCATCTGGGTCAGCGAAGTCGGCGTATCGACTTTCGGGGCGGAGGAAATCCAGGTTTGGGGGCTCAGGCGCACCGCCGATTTGCTGCTCGGCAACGCGCCTCGCATCCAGTGGTACAGCCTCTATGATCTTCCGCGTGAATGGGAAGCAACGACGCGGCATCGCGAAGCGGAGGGCTCCTCCTATTATCGTCATTTCCACATGGGGCTGCTGCGCCAGGACGGGACGCCAAAACCGGCGCTGAAGGAATTCCTGCGCTATACACCCGCGATGGGGCTGGTGCAGTGGTTCCATTTCGAGGACCCGCGGCTGGATGATGCCGTTGCCTGGATGAAGCGGCTGGGCGTCACCAATATGCGCACCGGACTTTCCTGGGCGGACAGCTTCCGGCCGAATGCGCTGGACTGGTTCGACCGGCAGATGGAAGCACTCGTCGATTTCAACGTGACGGTCACCTTCTGCTTCACACCAGAGCATCGCGGAATGATGCCCCACCACACGAGCCCGCCGCTGGTGCCGGAGGAATTCGCGGAATTCTGCGCAACCATGATCCGCCGCTATGCGCCTGCCATGACATCCGCCTCGCTCCCGACGCGGCCGGCGTCTGCCGCGTGAAAGTGTCGTGCTGCCCATGCACAAGGCGCCTGACACATTGGACGAATTCGCGGGACCGTCGATGGGTGGGAATGCCGCGTACGGCACCGGGACGCGACCAGCCACCACACTCACCGTCCTCAATGTCGCCTACCCTCTCGCGCCTGTCGGGCCCGACGCTGTCGGCGGTGCCGAACAGGTTCTGTCGATGCTCGATCGGGCACTGGTTGGCGCGGGTCACCGCTCCATCGTCATTGGCTGCCGCGGCTCCAGCGCGAGCGGCACTCTTGTGGAAACACCGGCTGAAAACGGCGTCCTCGACGAGGCGGCGAAGCATCGCGCGCAACAGGCTCATCGCAAGGCGATCGCCGCTGCCCGCGCCCGATGGCCGATCGATGTGGTTCATCTGCACGGCATCGATTTCGATGCCTATCTGCCCGACGATGGTCCGACCTTGGTGAGCCTCCACCTGCCATTGGACTGGTATCCGGCAGAGGCGCTGCGCCCGGCGCGCGACGACCTATGGCTCCATGCGGTCTCAGCCGCCCAGCACAAGACCGCACCACCAGGCGCCAGACTGGCGGCGCCGATTCCGAACGGCGTCGACATCGAAGCGCTGAACCTGCTTCAGCCGAAGCGGGATTTTGCCCTGGTTCTGAGCCGCGTCTGCCCGGAAAAAGGTATTCACCTGGCGCTGGATGCGGCCAAACAGGCGGGTGTGCCATTGGTCATCGGCGGCAAGGTTTATCCCTATGAAACGCACACGCGCTACTTCCACGACGAGGTCCAATCTCGTCTCGACGGCCGCCGCCGCTTCCTGGGTCCGCTCGGTTTTACCGCCAAGCGGCGCTTTCTCAACGCAGCGCGCTGTCTGGTCGTTCCGAGCCTGGCCGCCGAGACCAGTTCGCTTGTGGCGATGGAGGCCCTCGCCTGCGGCACGCCGGTGGTCGCTTTTCCAAACGGTGCGCTCCCGGATGTGATCGAGCACGGCAGGACGGGTTTTCTCGTCAACACTGTCGACGAGATGGCCCAAGCCATTCTTGCTGCGTCCAGCCTGGACGCCGAGACATGCCGGGCCGAGGCGCGACGGCGCTTTTCGCTGGAACGGATGATCTCGTCTTATATGGACGCCTATCAGGCGCTGGCAGAACTTGGCACCGATCGCCGGCGCTTTGTTGCGGCACCGTGAGCAAGGCGGTGCTGCGCTGCGAAATCATCGGTGACCCCGCACAATTCGAAGCCTTGACGCCGCACTGGTGGAAACTGTGGGAGCAGAGTTTCTCGGCGACGCCGTTTCAATCCCCCGCCTGGCTGGTGCCCTGGTGGCACGCATTCGCGCCCGGTGAACTGGCGACAGTCGCGGTCTGGCATGGCGGCGATCTGGTCGGGCTGGCGCCACTCTATCTCGAGCATGGGATGTCCGGTTCGAAGCTGCTTCCGGTCGGCATTTCGCTCAGCGACTATCTGGATGTCCTGGCTGTCCAGGATGTCCAGGCGGCGGTCGTCGCCGCAATTGCCGAAGCGATCCTCTCGGTCGAGTGGTCGCAGTGGATCTTGTCTGATCTGCCGCAAAACAGTGTCGGTCTTGCGATCGCGCATCCCGATCTGAATATCGACGCGCCAGTAAATCATGCCGCCTGTCCCGTGCTCGCCATCGCCGGCGACGAAACATTGGCCGGCTGCGTCCCCGCCCGGCGCAGGCGCCAATTGCGCCGGGCGCGCCGGGCCGCATCCAAACGCGGCCGGATTGCGTTTTCGTCACCTCGGAGCGATCACCAAAACTTCCTGAACCAGCTGATCCGCCTGCACGATGCGCGCTGGGCTGGACATGGCGGTGGTGTGTTGGCCAATGCTGCCGTTGAGCAATTCCATCGGCTCTCGCTTCCGTTGCTCGATGCTCACGGCCTGGTGCGATGCTGGCTGTTCGCGATCGATGGCACGACTGTCGGCGCCTACTATGGATTTCACCACCGCGGCCGTGCCTATGCCTATCTCGGCGGGTTCGACCCTGCCTATGCCGAGGAGAGCCCAGGCGCGATCCTGATCGGCCACGCGATCGCGGAGTCGATCCGCGAAGGTGCGCGCGAGTTCGATTTCCTGCGCGGCCAGGAGGCCTACAAATATGGCTGGGGAGCCGGTGACAGGTGGACGATGCGCAAGCTCTGGACACGGAGTTGATGCCATGGGTTTAAACGTGCCGAGATCCGCGCAGCGCCGGAGATCGGTAAGACTGGCGGTCGAAGACTGCATGGGCGATGGGGTCAGCGCCGAAGCTGTTCTCGCCCGGTTGGCGCTCTACCTGCCGCCTACGATTGGAGCCGCGGAATTGGCGGAGCTCATGCGGAAAATCCGTCCGGCGGATACCGACGAAGCGGAAAAACTGCGAAAAATCGCCGGACTGCTGCGCCGCAAGCCGGGCATTTTTACCATGTTGCGGGCGACGGGCGGCGCCGTTCGGCATGAACGCGCCAAGGACGAGACGGATGCCGCCGTCGTCACGCGGCTGGCCTCGAGCTTTGATGCCGCCGCAGCGATTTCGGGAGCCGCAAGTGTGCAACTGGCATCTCTTGGCGATGAGGAAAGATTGTCAGCGACGACCGATGAAATCGTTGCATGGCTGGAGGCGCTAGAATTCACCGGAAGCGACCGAAATATTCTGGACATCGGTTGCGGCATTGGGCGTTTCGAGCGCGCGTTGTCCAAATCCTTCGGGCGGATTGTCGGCATCGATATATCCTCGCGAATGATCTCCATCGCCTCCCAGCAATGCGCCGAACTCAGCAATGTCGAGCTGCGGCAGACCTCCGGTCTCGACCTGACAGAATTCGGCGACGCCAGTTTCGATTGCGTGCTGGCGGTCGACAGCTTTCCCTATCTGGTGCTGGCCGGCATGGCTGAGCGGCATTTCGAGGAAATTGCGCGCGTTCTGAAACGGCCGGGCTGGCTTGCGTTGCTGAACTATTCCTATCGGGGATCGCTTTTTTTAGACCGCGCCGACATCGGTCGCCTGGCGCAAGCTCACCGGTTGCGGGTCCTCATCGACGGTGAGAAGCCGTTTCGGTCATGGGATGGCGACGCCTTCCTGCTTGCCGGGTGAGACGGAACATTACAGCGCGATGCCAGTTCGGACGTCGAATAAAGGCACGTTAAGAGCGTCCCCAATTCGAAGGAGATTTTCATGGCATCCGACGGCAAAAAGCATTTCGGACGCGGCAGCCAGGGTAAGGGTACCGGCGCCGGCGCAATGACCAATCTGCCCAAGGACAAGATCGAAGAGAACGCGGTTTTGTCCAATCGCGACAAGAAGCAGCACAGCGAAGAACGTGGGCTGGACGGCAATCGAATCAAGTCCGATCAGTATCAGGATCACGCCGCGAACCATTTGCCCAAGGAGTAAACGGCCTTACGCCCTCTGCGTGGTCCGCAACGATGCAGGTCATACAAATAACCTGTGCAAGGACCGCCCGTGACATTCTCAGCGGTGGACATCGGCTTGTAATGCCTGGCGCTTATCACCACACTACGATCAAGGGACCGCTGTCTATCAAGAGAATGTGATGTCTCGTTCGAACGACGATACCACGGATCCGCATGTCGAGATGGCAGTGGATCAGGAGATTGCTTCCCTCCTGGCCGCCATTGAGCGGGAAAAGATTCCAGACCGGCTGACCAAGCTGGCGATCGAATTGCAGAACGCGCTTGTCGAGAAACGTCGGCGCGATGTGAGGAACTGACTATCTGCGACTGTCGATCTCGATATCAAGCTGACCATCTGACAGCTGATTTCGCCTTTCCATCAATGTCTGTAATGAGCTCTCCCCAAGGAGCTCCAGAATGTTGGCGCGGGCACGGTTCAGCCGGCTTTTGACCGTCCCTACGGCGCAGCCGCATATTTCGGCGGTTTCCTCATAGCTCACTCCCAAAACGCCAATCAGCATCAGAACCTCGCGTTGGTGTTCGGGCAGCTTTTGAATCGCGCCGTGAACTTCCTTGCTCTGAACGGTCCATTCCTGGGTGGCTTCCGAAATCGGCCTCGAAGACGCGCAATCGAGCAGGCCCGGCGCTTCCCGGGCCGCGATCTTGACACGAGTGTAGTAAGTATTGCGCATGATGGTGAAGAGCCAAGACTTCATGCGTGTACCGGGTTCGAACTTGTCGATGTTGGCGAGCCCTTTGGTCAACGTCTCCTGCACGAGGTCGTCGGCGTCGTCTGGAACGCGACAGAAGGTGCGCGCGAAGGCGCGCAGGGCAGGTATCAGGTCAACGATGGAAACTTCATTGGTTTCCTGGTCGGCCAAAAGGTAGCCTCCGGATGACAATGGTCCAGCTCCCAGAAGAAAGAGTGAATGAACGAAGTCAGAGCTAAATGCATGGAGGTTTGCTTCGTTCCGGCTGCTGGAAACAACTCTTCGGAAATTCGACAAGCACGGGGATGCCAGCCGACGGTCGTGTCCGGCGCGGCCATTCCTTCATGGGAACAAAGCCTCGCATCGGCGGTTTGGTGAGCTAAGTGCATCAACCTTCCGTCATCGATCGAGGATATGTCATGGCCAAATCCGCCCATCGCTCCGCTCGTCAATCGGCAAGTGGACTGGACCAAAATAGCGCGCGCGGAAACGGCGGGGAGCTGCACCAGATCGTTGGAAGCGAGACGCCCACTCTCACCACTGCGCTCGGAACGCTTGTCTCCGACGATCAGAACACGTTGCGGATCGGCGAACGTGGACCGTCCCTGATCGAGGACTTCCACTTTCGCGAGAAGATTTTCCACTTCGATCATGAACGCATCCCGGAAAGGGTCGTTCATGCCCGCGGCTATGGCGCACACGGTTATTTCGAGACCTACGAGTCACTGGCCAAATACACACGTGCCGACATTTTCCAGCGTGCCGGTGAAAGGACGCCGGCCTTCGTGCGGTTCTCGACGGTTGCCGGCAACAAGGGTTCGTTCGACCTCGCCCGCGACGTGCGCGGCTTTGCGGTCAAGCTCTACACCAAGGAAGGCAATTGGGATCTGGTCGGCAACAACATCCCGGTCTTCTTCATCCAAGACGCCATCAAGTTTCCCGACCTGATCCACGCCGCCAAGCAGGAGCCGGACCGCGACTTCCCGCAGGCCCAGACCGCACATGACAATTTCTGGGACTTCATCAGCCTGATGCCGGAATCGATGCACATGGTGATGTGGATCATGTCGGATCGCGCGATCCCGCGCTCCTTCCGCTTCATGCAAGGCTTTGGTGTGCACACATTCCGCCTCGTCAACGCCAAGGACGAATCCACCTTCGTCAAGTTCATTTGGAAGCCGAAGCTCGGCATGCAGTCTGTGGTCTGGAACGAGGCCGTCAAGATCAATGGCGCCGATCCCGACTTCCATCGCCGCGATCTATGGGACGCTATCCAGTCCGGCAATTTCCCGGAATGGGAGTTGACGGTGCAACTGTTCGATCAAGCGTTTGCCGACAGCTTCGACTTCGACATTCTGGACGCAACGAAGATCATTCCTGAAGAGGTCATCGAGCCGATCCCGGTCGGGCGGCTGGTGCTTGATCGGATGCCGGACAATTTCTTCGCCGAGACCGAGCAGGTTGCCTTCATGACGCAGAATGTGCCGCCCGGAATCGACTTCTCCAACGATCCGCTCCTCCAGGGCCGCAACTTCTCCTATCTCGATACCCAATTGAAAAGGTTGGGGAGCCCGAACTTTACCCATATCCCGATCAACGCCCCGAAGTGCCCGTTCGCCCATTTTCAGCAGGACGGACACATGGCCATGCGCAATCCGGTCGGTCGGGCCAATTACGAACCGAATTCATGGGGACTGGGACCGCGCGAGGATCCGCAGCGCGGCTTCCGTTCCTTCGCCGATGCCGAGGAAGGGCAGAAAGTACGCCTGCGGGCCGAGAGCTTTGCCGATCACTACAGCCAGGCCCGGCAATTCTTCAACAGCCAGACACCGCCGGAGCAGCGTCACATCGCCATGGCGTTGACGTTCGAATTGAGCAAGGTCCAGGCACCGGCGATCCGCGAGCGCATGGTTTCGCATTTGCTGAACATCGACGAAAACCTGGCGACCACCGTCGCCGACAAGCTCGGCATTCGCAACATGCCCGAACCCGCCGAGGCGGCCGTTCCGACACGTGACGACTTGCCGCCGTCGCCGGCCCTCAGCATCATCGAAAACGGACCCGACAGTTTCAAAGGCCGCAAAGTCGGTGTTTTGCTCAGCGATGGAACCGACACCACCCTGTTCGAGGCACTCCGTTCCGCCATCGAAGCGGAAGGCGCCGTTATGGAGGCGGTTGCACCCAAGGTGGGCGGCGTCGAAGCCGCCGACGGTACCCACATCGAGGCCAGGCACATGATCAACGGCGGTCCATCGGTCCTGTTCGACGCGGTGGTGCTGCTCCTCTCCGAGGAGGGCGCCGGGCTGCTGCTCAACGAGGCGACCGCGAAGGACTTCGTGTCCGACGCCTTCGCTCACTGCAAGTTCATCGGCTTCACGCCGGGAGCCGAGCCGCTCATGGCCAAGGCGGGTGTCGCACCAGATGCCGATGAGGGGCTGACGCGGCTGGATTCGGCAGCCTCGGCAAAGACGTTCGTGCAGGCCTGCCGGAAACTGCGGCTCTGGGCGCGGGAGGCAGCTGTCAAGCTTTGATCGGCTGGACCGCCGGCGGTGTCCGCAGGACCCGGGCTGCAAGCCACGGCTTGCCACGGCCACCTATCATCGACTGTCCTTTCCAGCGGCCTGTTCCCGCTGCTTCTTCAGAACCTCGTCGGTTCCGACCAGCTTCTTTGCTCCGCCTGAAATGGTCGTGGATACCACTGCGGGCGGATCGCTCGCCGGAAAAGAATCCTCCAAGCCCGACTGCAGTTGATCCTCGAGCGTCTGGGGCTCTTCGGACCGACCGGGCGTTCTGCGCGTGTCTATCTTCTCCAGCGACTGTTTCCCTTTTGGCGAATCCTTCGCATCGCGGACCAAGGCATAAAGCTGCTCGATCGCGAATTCCTTGATTGGTTCGAAATCGGCCCGGTCGTCCTTCGTCGCCTCGATCCGGTCGACCATGGCTTTCTCGAACCGATCAAGGGCTTCAGCTCCACAGGCGTGGGAAAGGCGCAGCAATGCCTCGTGCAGCATCAGCGGAGTAAAATAAGCCGAGGCTTCAAGCTTGAGTTGCCGTAGACGATCCGGAGTGGCGGCCTGGAATTTTGACATGGACAACGTCCTTTCTCCCATAAGCATCTCAACGACATTTGACCGCCGATGTTCCACCACGCCTGAACCTTCACGCGCGGCGAACTATAGGAACCAGCTTGCCACCAGTCCCGCCGATGCCGCAAAAATCGCGAGCGTCGTCACACCGCCCAGGATGTTCGTGCCTGTGCTATTGACCTTGTCTCCCATGATCTTGCGGTTGTTGGTCATGATGAGAATGAGAAGCAGGAGTGGTGGTGTGGAAAACCCTTGCACGATGCCCGACCAGACCAGGGCTTTCATGGGATTGAAGCCGAAGAAGTTGAGCCCGACCGCCACAAGCGTGATCATCCCGATCGCCATATAGAATTTAGGAGCCTGACGCGGTTTGGCATTCAAGCCATTCTTCCATCCCATCGCCTGAGCGAAATCGAAAGCGGCGCCGGCGGTCATGATCGGAACAGCCAGAAAGCCGACACCAATTACGCCGGCCGCAAAAAGAATTGCCGCCGCATCGCCGGCAAGCGGCCGCAGCGCTTCGGCCGCCTGCGCCGCGGTCTCGATCTGCGTCTGGCCGGCCTTGTAGAGCGTGGACCCCGTCGAAAGGATGATGAAATACATGATCAGATTGGAAAAAGTCATGCCGATCAGAATATCGCGGCGAGATCGGCGCAGTTCGCTCTCAGTGGCGCCCCTGCGCTCTTCGAGGCTCTTTCGGCCCTTGGCGATCTCCTCCTCCACCTCCTGGTTGGACTGCCACGTGTAGAGATATGCGGAGAGCGTCGTCCCGACGATGGCGACGAGAATGGACAGGTATTCACGGCTGAACTCTATCCTTGGCAACAGCGTGCCGCGCAGGACCGATGCCGCATCCGGTTTGGCAAGCACTGCGGAGACCACATAGGCGAGCAAAGCCAATGCCAGCCACCGGAACACATTGCGGATCAATTTATACGATCCGAACACCTGCAGGGCAAAAATGACGATCGCAATGGCAATGACGATCAGCGGAGCAGGCAGAGGAATGAACAAGATAATGGCCGCGGACATCGCACCAAGGTCGGCGGCTGCCTCGATCGTATTGCCAATCAGTACCCCCACCAGCACAGACCATAGCAGCCAACGTGGGTAGAAATCGGATATGGCCTTGAAAAGCCCACGGCCGGAAACCTGACCAAGTTTGGAGGAAAGATAGACGACGAGATACATCATCGGCAGCGTGACAGGTGCCGTCCACAGCAGGTCGGGCCCGAACCGGGCCCCGGCACTTGCGTAGGTGCCAATGGCCGAACAGTCGTCGTCGGCTGCCCCGGTGATCAGTCCCAGCCCGAGAGCCCGGACCACGCCGCCTTCTTTTCGTTCGCCTGCCCTTTGGCCCGCATCAGGTGGCCCGCTCATTGGAAGCGCGTTTTTGTCAAAGGCACGCAAAAAGTCATGACAAACATTCCAGCCGGATGCTCACAAAGCGGGTTTGAAGCTGCGTTAAGACGAGGCTCGAACCTTTGGTCAGGCTTTTTGTTCCTGGAGAGCGCTGTTGCGACGAGCGCGATCTCGTCTGACGCGGCTCTTTCGTTAGCGCCGAAAATCACGGCAAACGCACGCCTCTATTCTGGAGAACGCTGGCGTCGATGCCACTAATCAGGGGGCGAAAAGCGGTTCATTCGTTTCGTCATCGGCTCGTGCTGCCACCGATCACCATCCGCACGCCAAGGCCAATGATGAAAAAGCCGGCGAGGCGCTGCTGCCAAAGTCTTGCACGAGGGTGCCGCATGATCCACGCGCCGATCGCGCCCGATGCAAGCGCATAGGTCCCCAATACGAGCACCCCGGTTATCTTCTGCGTCGCGCCGAGCAGTACCAGTTGCAACGTGACGAAGCCCCTATGCGGATCGACAAATTGCGGCAGGAACGCAACCATGAACATCAAAGGCCAAGGGTTGCTCAGATTGGCGATCATGCCTTCGCGGGCGGCGGCAAGCGGCCGCAGCGGCCTGACGCCATCCGCGGGTATCGCTGCCGAGGATGAAAGCAGCAGCCGGAACCCGAGCCAAACGATATAGGCCGCGCCAGCCCATCGAAGCAGGTTGAACGCCAGCGGCGAGGCGCGGACCAGCGAGGACAGGCCAAAGGCAACCAGCGGAAGTTGCACCAGTCCGGCGCCCAGTGTCATGCCCAGCACCGTGAACAGGGCCACGCTGCGCCCTTGCCCGATGCCGCGAGCCATCACCAGCATGCTGTCGGGGCCTGGCGGCGCCTGCATGAGAATGACGGTTCCGACGAAAGCTATCCATAAAGAGGGATCGATGGGCATCTCCATACGCGCTGCCGAATATCAAAGCCGTCAGCCGTCACCAGGTTCCGACGGCAATCGAAAATTCCGTTGCGAAGAATTTCGAGGCTTTGGCACGAACCGATGGATGGAACGCAGGGCCGACCCTCGAAGTTGAAACGCAGGGGTTCCGCCAGAACCGGTTTTGGAGGCCCGATCGGGACATAAAGCGATGACCGCCTTTCCACTCCCGCTGGATACCTCCCCGATGGAAGCCAAGCTTGCCGACGCGATCCCCGAGGATGAGACCCGCTGGCAATACGAGCCCAAATGGGACGGATTTCGTTGTTTGGCTTTCAAGAGTGAGGATGCGGTTGAGCTGCGCGCGAAATCCGGCAAGCCGCTCGGCCGCTACTTTCCAGAGATCACGACGGTGTTGCGCGACCTCAAGCGCGGGCATTTCGTCATCGACGGCGAGATCGTCATCGAGATTGACGGTGAGCTTTCCTTCGAGGCACTGCAGATGCGACTTCACCCAGCACAAAGCAGAATCCGCAAATTGAGCTCGCAGACGCCTGCAACCCTGATCCTCTTCGACATGCTTGCCAGGCCGGGCGGCGAGATCATCACGGGCCAATCCCTTGTTGAAAGGCGAAGAGCCATCGAGGATTTCGTAACCTCCTCGAACAATCCAGATCTTCGTCTGTCGAAGTGCACTTATGATGCAGCGACGGCGGCACGATGGCTAAAGGGAGCCGGCCATGCATCGACCGACGGCATCGTCGCCAAAATGCTCGATGACCATTATCTGTGCGGCGAACGTGCGATGGTGAAGGTGAAGCCGAGGCGCACCGCCGATTGCGTTGTCGGCGGCTTTCGTTACCTCGCGGAGAGCCGTGAGGTTGGCTCGCTGCTCCTCGGCCTCTACAATGACGACGGCAAGCTCGATCATGTCGGATTCACGTCGACCATCGCCAGAAGCGACAGAGGAGCGCTCACGCGCCAGCTCGAAGGACTGCGATCAGCGCCCGGGTTCACCGGCAAGGCGCCTGGCGGCCCGAGCCGCTGGAGCACGGAGCGTAGCGGACAATGGGAACCTCTGAAACCTGAACTTGTGGTGGAGGTTCGCTTCGACCACGTCACCGGCAACCGGTTCCGCCACGGGACCAAACTGCTCCGCTGGCGGCCCGACAAGGCGCCACGGCAATGCACGTTCGAGCAGATCGAATAGACATTCCCGGGAACTCGCTTTCAGAAACATGTCACGATTTCTTGTGACGAAGGAACCAACTCGGGATTCACCGGTTCGGACATCATCCACTGGAGCCATCCTGACATGCCAAACGCAGCAGAAATTCTCGTCGATACACTGGTCGCCTGGAACGTAGAGGTTGTGTTCGGCTTGCCGGGAGACGGCATAAACGGCGTCATGGAGGCGCTGCGCACCCGGCGCGACAAAATAGCCTTCGTTCAGGTCCGGCACGAGGAATCGGCTGCATTCATGGCATGCGCCTATGCCAAGTGGACAGGCAAGCTGGGCGTCTGCCTGGCGACTTCCGGGCCCGGCGGAACGCATCTTCTGACCGGCCTCTACGATGCCAAGCTCGACCAAGCTCCGGTGCTGGCGATCACGGGCATGCAGTTCCACGATCTGATCGAGACCTTCACGCAACAGGATGTCGATCTGACGCGCGTCTTCAACGATGTTGCCGTCTACAACGCTCATGTTGCCGATGCTGCGCATATGGAGAACGTCGCCAGTCTCGCTTGCCGAACCGCTCTGGCGCGCAAGGGCGTCGCCCATCTGTCGATCGCCAGCGACGTCCAGGAGCAGCAGGACGCTGCGTCGAAGCGCTCCAAGCGCAATCGTCCGGCACACACGCCGCAGGACATGTTCGCCGGCCACAGCATGCCGCTGGACGTCGAGCTGGACAAAGCCGCCGCCATTCTCAACGGCGCTTCGCGGGTGGCGATCCTGGCCGGACGCGGCGCCATCGGCGCGGCCGCCGAGCTCGAAGACACGGCGCGCCTGCTGCAGGCGCCCGTCGCAAAAGCCTTGCTGGGCAAGGCGGTGCTGCCGGACGACCATCCTTACACGACCGGCGGGATCGGCATCCTGGGAACGCTGGCGTCGCAAGAGGCGATGGAGACCTGCGACGCGGTGCTGATCGTCGGCTCCACTTTCCCCTACATTGAATACTATCCGAAGCCCGGGCAGGCCCGTGGTGTCCAGATCGACTGCGATGCGCAGCGGATCGGGCTGCGCTTTCCGGTCGAGGCTGGTCTTGTCGGCGATGCGGCCGAGACATTGCGTGCGCTCAACCAGCGCCTGACACAGAAGCCCTCCGATGAATTCCTGCAACGGTGCCAGGCGACCATGACGAGATGGCGCGAGATGATGAGGCAGTCGGAAGACGCGGAGGCGCAGCCGTTGAAACCGCAAGCCGTTGCCCGCGCGTTCGGACAAAGACTGGCCGACGACACGGTGCTGGCCACCGATTCCGGTCAGAACACGGAGCTTGCCGCCCGCCATGTCGATCTTCGCGACGGTCAAGCGTTTGGTGTTTCCGGATCCCTTGCATCCATGGCTTGCGGCCTCGCCTACGCCATCGCTGCCGGCATAGCTTTTCCCGGCCGGCCGGTCGCCGCGATCGTCGGCGACGGCGGCTTTGCCATGCAACTCGGCGAATTCTCAACGGCGGTGCGCTACAAGATCCCGCTGAAGCTTCTGGTCATCAAGAACAACATGCTCAATCAGATAGCCTGGGAGCAGATGATGTTCTTGGGAAACCCGCAATTCGGTTGCGAATTGCAGCCGATTGACTTTGCCAAGGCGGCGGAAGCAATGGGCGCGAGGGGTTTTCGCATCGAACGCGCGGATCAGATCGAGACGGTTCTCGACGAGGCTTTCGCCGCCGAGGGTCCGGTCGTGATCGAGGCGGTGGTGGATGCCTATGAGCCGCTGATGCCGCCCAAAATGCCGCCCGACTACGCCAAGAATTTCCGCCAGGCGTTGCCACAGACGCCGGGGCGCGAACGCATCGAGGAAAATATCGCCCGGGAGCCGGCGAAGTCGATGATGGATGCCTAAGGCAGAGAGGGCACGGAAGGAGACATGACCGAAGTCGTCGAGAAGGTGCAAACGGCCGAAGCGGCCCGATTTGGCTCGTACGGGAGGTCGGCAAACACGCGACGAGCATCGCTGCTCAGTTGTCGAACGAGTGAGTTGGATATTGGCTACGAGGTATCAGGACCAACGGATGGAAGACCACTTGTGCTCGTGCATGGCTGGCCCGATGACATCAGCTGCTGGGACAAAGTGATCGAGACTCTGGACAATCGGAATTTTCGTATCTACGCGCCCTATCTTCGCGGCTCTGGTCCGACGCGATTTTTGCAGAGTTCCGTCATGCGTAGCGGCGCCATCGCAGCCCTTACGCTTGATCTGTCGCAATTCCTGGAAGTGCTGAACCTGAACGACGTTCTGCTCGCCGGCTATGACTGGGGGGCGCGTGCGGGCTATGGCGTCGCGGCCCTGTTCCGCAAGCGGGTGACGAGCCTTGTTGCCGCTTCGGCAGGCTATGCCACCGCCATGTCGCCGACCGAAATGCCTTATGACCTGGCAAAATCATATTGGTACGAGTGGTTTGTTTCCACTACGCAAGGAGAAAAGGCATACCGCCAAGAGCGCAGACGGCTCTGCAAATATCTCTGGGAAAGCTGGTCGCCGCGGTGGCCGGAACGGGACGCCGAGTTCGATGCCATGGCAACGTCGCTCGACAACCCCGACTGGGCCGAGATCAGCCTCCACGCCTATCGTCAGCGCTGGCATGACGCCAAGGGCGCCCCCGAACACGAGGATGTGGAACGGCGCCTGGCCGAGTCTCCCAGCATTGCCGTTCCGACACTCATGCTGCAGGGTGCCGATGACGGCGACAATCTGCCGATCACATCTGAAGGCAAGGAAAAATACTTTACCGCAGGCTATGAACGCCGCCTTCTCCCTGATGTGGGACACTTCGTTCCGCGAGAAGCTCCACAGGCTTTCGCGCGGGCGATCCTCGATCTTTCCAGATGAGCCGGCAGTCCAGCTCCGGTGCCTTTCCTTGTGACGGGCCTTGTGACGGGTGCGGACCATGAGCTTCGACGCGCTCTTCTCGACCTCCATTTGCTATGGCAACGGCGCGCCCCAGGCTGGCTGGACACTGGCGCTCCCCATCACATTACCGCTCCTGGCGGTCATGTTCCTATATATCGCGGGTGCCAGCCGGCTGTGGCGTCGAAGCAGCAAGCGCGGACGCCCGTTGCGATCGAGGCAGGCCTTGCTGTTTTCTGCTGGCTNGCTGTGGCGTCGAAGCAGCAAGCGCGGACGCCCGTTGCGATCGAGGCAGGCCTTGCTGTTTTCTGCTGGCTGGGCCGCGTTGGCGTTGGCACTTGTAAGCCCGATCCATGCGTTGGGCGAACATGTGTTTGCGGCCCATATGATCGAGCATGAATTGCTGATGGCGCTCGCAGCGCCTCCGCTGGTCGCTTCCCGCCCGATGGCGGCGATGATGTGGGCACTGCCGGCGCAACTGCGCCGGGCGTTCTGCGCGGCCGGGCATGCAAACGTGCTTCGGGCAATCTGGGCGTTCATCAGCCGCCCTGTGGTCGCGACCGTCCTGCATGGAGCCGCGATATGGGTTTGGCATGTCCCGGCACTGTTCGAGGCTGCGCTCCAGCAGGGCTTCCTGCACTATGCCCAGCACGCGAGTTTCCTTGGCACTGGGCTCTTGTTCTGGTGGGTGCTGCTGCCTCGCCCTGGCCGCGAGCAAGACGGTGGCGCTGCGGTCGCGCATCTTTTCTTCACCTCGCTTCACACCGGCCTGCTCGGGGCGTTGCTCGTCGTGTCGCCCAGGCTGTGGTACCCGGAAAATGCCGTGGGCTCGCAATTGTGGGGTCTCAGCCCGCTTGAGGATCAGCAACTTGCGGGCCTGATGATGTGGATCCCCGCCGGTCTGATCTATGGCGGAGCCGCACTCTTCTTGGCCGCTTTCTGGATTCGCGCAAGCGGGCGGCGACAAACGTCGTCGATGCGCATCATCTGAAGCCGCGCTCAGGCGGACGGTGTTGCCAAGCATCCTTTTGCAATCAGTCGCGTTATGGCTTTGGCAACGATGGTGGAGCCTTTATGGCAAGGTGCATGAGTCCGTTGGCCCGCTTTCGCAAGCGGACACGCCCATTGCTGTCGCCTGCCTTCGCCTGCCCAACGCAAATCCCGTCCGGCGACGGCTCGGCTCGCCGCGTTCAAGCAAAGGCCGCCCATCCAAAACAGGTCTCGAGCTGGATCGGCATTGCGCCAACGCTGGTTCTGGCAGGATGCAGCGACTGGCAATCCGCGCTCCATCCGCATGGTGCAAATGCCCGAAAGATATTTGATCTGATCTGGTCCTTCAGCGCGGTTGCGGCGGGCACATGGTTGCTTGTCATGCTCGCCTTGGGAGCAGCGCTTTTGCGGCGCCGCCTGGCGGACAGGGGGCGCTCAGCTCATGAGATCGATCCCCGCCAGGAACGCCGGTTTACCCACGCTGTCGGCGGCGCCACGGCGTTGACCGTTCTGGTGCTCATCATTTTGACGACAGCGAGTTTCTTCGCGGGCAAATCCATTGCTTCGCTGAGCGGAACGGAAACGCTTGTCGTGCGGATCACCGGGCATCAATGGTGGTGGGAGGTACGCTATCCCAAAGACGACCCGTCGCAGTCGATCGTCACGGCAAATGAAATCCATGTCCCGGTTGGCGAACCGGTCAAGGTCGAACTCGATTCACTCGATGTCATTCACAGCTTCTGGGTGCCAGGCCTTGCCGGCAAACGGGATCTCATCCCGGGCCGGCCAAGTGAGCTCACGCTCATTGCCGACAAGCCTGGCATCTATCGTGGCCAGTGTGCCGAATTCTGCGGCTATCAGCACGCCCATATGGCCATCACCGTCATCGCGGAAAGCCGCGAAGCGTTCGACGCGTGGCAATCCAGGCAAAACACCGCCGCATCCGCGCCTGCCGGCGAGGAAGAACGCCGTGGCCAGCAAGCCTTTCTTTCCACCGGCTGTGCGCTCTGCCACACGATAAGAGGCACGCCTGCCAGCGGAACGGTTGGACCCGATCTTAGCCATCTCGCAAGCCGGCGCGCGCTGGCGGCGGATACGCTGGCGATGACCCCTGGGGCACTTGCCGCCTGGATCGCCGATCCGCAGTCGATGAAGCCCGGGGCCAAGATGCCGCGCATTGCGCTTAGCGCCGACGATCTCAATGCGGTCGTCACCTATCTCGGAAGCCTCGAATGAGTGGCACTGCCGGAAAATCAGCCGAGCATGAACAGGTTCTGAAAGGTGTGCGCGACACCGGCCTCGAGGATGTAAGGCTGCGGGCCTTTCTGGCGCATGCCTGGCGAACGCCGAAAGGCTTTTACGGTTGGTTGGTCACGGTCGATCACAAGCTGATCGGCCGGCGCTATATCGTGACAGCTTTCCTGTTCCTCATCCTTGCGGGTCTGTCGGCGCTCGCCATGCGCTTCCAGCTTGCCCAGCCCGAGGCCGGCCACATCGGCCCCGATCTCTACAATCAGCTGTTCACCATGCATGGCACGACGATGATGTTTCTGTTCGCCGTGCCGGTTATGGAAGCATTCGCCATTTACCTGGTGCCGTTGATGATCGGCACCCGCAACGTCGCCTTTCCGCGACTCAATGCCTTCAGCTACTGGGTCTATCTGTCCGGCGGGCTGATGATCTGGATCGCCTTCGCCTTCGAAACGGGCGCGGATGCCGGTTGGTTTTCCTATGTGCCGCTCGCCGGACCCGAATATGGTATCGGCAAGCGCCCCGACTTCTGGGCACAGATGGTGACCTATACCGAAGTGTCCGCACTCGCGGTCGCGGTGGAGATCATCGCGACGGTGTTCAAACAGCGCGCGCCGGGCATGTCGCTCGACCGCATCCCGCTCTACGTCTGGTCGGTCCTCGTCACGGCTTTCGTCATCCTGTTCGCCATGCCCGCGGTGATGGTGTCGAGCACGATGCTGATCCTCGACCGGCTGGTCGGCACGAAGTTCTTCGACCCCAATGCAGGGGGCGATGCGTTGCTGTGGCAGCATCTGTTCTGGTTCTTCGGCCATCCCGAAGTCTACATCATCTTCATCCCGGCGACCGGCTTCGTCTCAGCGATCCTGCCGACCTTCGTCCGCCGCCCGGTGTTCGGCTATCTTGGGATCGTGCTGTCGCTGGTCGCGATCGGCTTTCTTTCCTTTGGACTGTGGGTGCACCACATGTTCGCCACCGGCCTGCCGCAACTCGGCGAGAGCTTCTTCACCGCCTCCTCGATGATGATCGCCATTCCGAGCGGCATTCAGATCTTCTGCTGGATCGCGACGATCTGGGGCGGCCGACCGATCTTGGCCACGCCCATGCTTTTCGTGCTCGGCTTCATATTTACCTTTGTGATCGGCGGGCTGACCGGGGTCATGGTCGCCTCGGTGCCGCTCGACCTGCAGGTGCACGACACCTACTTCGTGGTTGCGCATTTCCACTATGTGCTGGTCGGCGGCGCCGTCTTTCCCCTGCTCGGCGCAGTCTATTACTGGTTTCCCAAGATCACCGGGCGCATGTTGTCGGAGGGCCTGGGCCGCTGGAATTTCTGGCTGCTCTTCGTCGGGTTCAACCTCACTTTCTTCCCCATGCACATCCTAGGCCTGCAAGGCATGCCCCGCCGGGTCTATACCTACCCGCCGGCGAGCGGCTGGGGCGAGATGAACCTCTTCATCAGCCTCTCGTCGCTGGTGGTGGTCGCTGGCTTTGCGCTTTTCTTCCTCAACATCCTGCTCAGCCTTCGCAACGGCCGCATTGCCGGAGACAATCCCTGGGGGGCGAGCACGCTCGAATGGGCGACGGCCTCGCCGCCGCCTTCCTATGATTTTTCGCGACTGCCGGTGGTAAATCATCGCGAACCGCTCTGGGCCGAGCCCGATATACTCCCCGTCGTCGAAGGTCTGCGTGTCGATGCACGAGAGGTGCTCGCCGGCACGGTCGCCGACGCGGTGCCGCAAGTAAGGGTGCCATCGGCTGACAATTCAATCTGGCCGCTGCTGTCAGCCATCGCGGTTGGCGGCGCATTTCTCGGATCGATCTACACGCCGTGGGCGGTGGTCTGGGGCGCGATACCGGTTTCGATCGGCTTCATCTGTTGGTTCTGGCCCAAAGGCGAACCGGAGGACGAGGAATGAAGCACCGCCCCGTCGCCGACGTCAGCCATCTGCCCACATATGATTTCGGAGCGGCGAGCCCGATGTGGTGGGGAACGCTTGCCTTCATTGCTCTCGAGGCAACAGGTTTTGCCTTGGCGATCGGCACCTATTTCTATCTGGCCGTGCTGGCCCCGCATTGGCCGATCGGAGCGCCGGCGCCAGATCTGTTGCCGGGTACGGCGATATTGGTCATTCTGGTTGCGAGCATCGTGCCCAACCACCTCGTCGAACTTTGGGCGCGCCGTCAGGATCTCGCGAAGGTTCGCCTTGGCGTGGTCGTCATGTCGATCGTCGGAATTCTTCCGCTGATCGTTCGCATCTGGGAATTTCCGGCGCTGCGGATCTCATGGGATCAGAACGCTTACGGATCGATCGTCTGGTTCCTGCTCGGCCTGCATACAACGCATCTTCTTACCGATGTCGGCGACACGATCGTCCTAGCGGTTCTCATGTTCACGCAACAAGGCAAGGCGGGCCGCCGCTTCAGCGACGTCTCGGACAATGCCTTCTACTGGGACTTCGTGGTCGTCTCATGGGTCGTGCTCTATCTTGTTATCTATTGGGCTCCAAGGATGTGAGATGCAGGCGATCCGTACCGGCGTTTCCTGGGCAGGCCTGGTCAGTGGACCAGTTGCATGGGCAATAACGCTGCAGCTCGATTATTCGATTGCATTCTGGCAATGCCACGCCGGCTTTCGTCCCACTGCCTTGTTCTCATTGATAGGCGCCGCTGCCGCAATGGCGGGCGCGCTGCTGTCGTGGCGCGCCGTTCACGACCGAAGGCACGGTAGAAGCCCACCCTCGAAGGCGCGGACGCGCGCGTTTCTGGCCAAGGCTTCGGTGGGTATCGGGGCGCTGTTTACGCTTATCTTGCTGGCGCAATTGGTGGCAGGGCTGATCTTCAGCGGGTGCGAACTGTGACGATGCCGAGGGGGACCCCGGGCGTAACCTCTCAGGCGGTCGCGGTCTTCCTGGCATCGTTGACGCTTTGCACGCAATTGTCGGCGAACGAAATCCAGAAAGGCGAATATCTCGCCAGGGCCGCCGATTGCGTAGGCTGCCATACATCGAATCCGAGCCGCCCGTTCGCCGGTGGCTATCGCGTGCCGACACCGTTTGGCGATGTGTATTCCACCAACATCACACCGGATCCGGACACAGGCATCGGACGCTATTCCGCGGACGAGTTCGTGCGAGCCGTCCAGAAAGGTATCAGGCGCGACGGAGCCGATCTCTATCCCGCCATGCCCTATGACAGCTTCGCCGCAATGAGCCGCGAAGACGTGCTCGCAGTCCGGGCGTATCTGTTGGCGCAGCCAGCGATCTCGCAGCCGCGGCCACAAAACATCCTACCTTTTCCATTCAACCAGCGCTGGATCCTTGTGTTGTGGAAGCTCGCGAACTTGCACACCGGCAATTTTACGCCGGATGCAAGCCGAACCGCCGGATGGAACAGAGGCGCCTATCTTGTCGAGGTGCTCGGCCACTGCGGTGCCTGCCACACGCCGCGAAATACGACATTCGGCATGGATGAAAATCGCAAGCTTGCCGGCGGCACCGCCGGCATCTGGCAAGCCTTCAACATCACCGGTGACAAGATCGCGGGCGTGGGCGGCTGGAGCGATGAGGAGCTGTTTCGATTTCTCAAAACCGGCGCTGTGCCTGGGAAGGCCTATGCGGGCGGTCCGATGGCGGAGACAGTCATGAACAGCCTGCAACACCTTTCCGATGAAGACATCCACGCCATGGTCGCCTACCTCAGGGATGTGCCCGCTCAACCGGGAGACGAGCGACAGCCCCGTTTCTCGTGGGGCGATGCGCCCGTGACCGCCGGCGGTGATGGAGCCAAGACGCAGGGCAGCGGGAGCACAGATGGCGATACTCTCTATCGGTCGCTCTGTTCGGGATGCCATGGGATGAATGGAAGGGGATCACCTGACGGATCCTATCCCTCATTGATCCACAACACCGCCCTCGGCGCAGCCACGCCTGAGAATGTCGTCATGACGATCCTTGAAGGCATCAAGGCTGGTGACGTCGCGGGGCGCAAATCAATGGCGGCCTTCAGCGGCTGGCTGGACGATGGCCAAGTGGCAGCCCTCGCAAATTACGTCACCGCTCGGTTCGGAAATCCCGACCTCAGCGTCACCGCGGCCGATGTACGACAGATGCGGGCAGGCTCGACAACAAGCCAGACAATCATGATCCTGGTGGCTCAATCACTGGTGGCGGGCGGCGCCGTGTTGATGCTTGGGCTGCTGCTTCTGCTGGCAAGACGCCTGCACCGTGGGATGACTTCGGCGCGCCTTATGTTCGCGCATAGAGATAGGCGGTAATGTCACGCGCCTCTTGAGGCGATAGATTTGTATTGGGCATGGCCGTCTTCGGGTCTACGTCCCGCGCCCTGCTGATCCATTGCATCATCGCATCCGGGGTGGCTCGCGACGCCCCGATATATCCTCTTTCGACGACGCCTTGCAGGGATGGACCGACGGTACCACGGGCACCGGGCACCCCCGGGATTTCGTGACATCCGCCACAGCCGTTGCGGATTATTGCCGGGACGGCCCGTTCAGGGTCGCCGCCAATGGCCTGCACGATGGTGGTTTCACGCAAATTGTTGTCGCGGACCGATCCGATGGCGCAGACCGCCAAAGCAATGACGACCGCCGCTGATGTGCCTGCCACCCACAAGAGTAGGGGTGGCGCTTTCCCGACGGCCTCTCGGCTCATCTGCGTCTGCCGCTATTGCATCCGCAAAAACGCGGCCGGATCATTGCCGACGCGTGGAGAGGAGCAGCGTCCGGCAGCACTCTGGTGCACCCGCTCATTTGTTGCAGTTCTGCATGTTCGATGTCGTGGTGCCGGAGGCGGTGTTGTTGTCGGTGTCGTTGCCCGCGGCATCCTTACAGCGGTCGGTCATGCCGTTCGAATTGGTTGTCGAATTCGTCGCGTTCGGGTCAACGGGCGTGGTCGATGCCCCGGAGCCAGAACCAGAGCCGGTGGTGGCACCATTCGCGGTTCCGGCCGTCGAGCCCGACCCGTTGTTGGAGCCAGAAGCGTTCGACTGGGCCATTGCAGATGTTGCCAGTGCGAGTGCAAGCGCAGTGGCGGAGAGAAGTTTGACGGTCATGGTGGGTCTCCTTGGGTGGTGCGTATTGCCTCCACCAAACCGGCCGCCTCCCGATATGTTCCGGCTGAAATCGCATTGAGCGAAATTCTCGGAAGGATCGCGTCTCTTCCCACGCTCCTAATGTCGCGAAGCGCGACGATCCTGTCGGATCGGCAGGAAGACAGCCAAGTCACCAAATCACGCCCAAGGGCCGAACACGAACAGAGCGAGCAGAACTATAAAGATCACGGCCACAGCCGCGACCGCCCACATCATTAACCTCCTGGTACCCTGTTGCTCCTTCTCTCGCGAAAGATTTTCTGCCACTGCACGATTCCTTGCTACGAATTCCGCCTAAGATGCGCCTCGGGCTTGTGCCCGACGCGGTGTCAATCAACGTCCAGCAGCCCGTGTCGCCGTCTTTCGACCCGTGCTTTCTTTGCCGTGGCCAGCGGATTGTGGCCTGTCGGGGTGTTCGAGGCCGCATCCTTTGAGTGGGCCGCAACAGCTGGGCCAGCTCCCGTCTGTGTGAGCATGTCACCGGAGGCTTGAGGCGACCGCGTCCTTCCGAAGAATTCAACAACACGTCTAAACAGGTCCATGTCAGTTCTGCCTGGCAAGGGTGAATGCCGGAGCCTGTGGCGCGCGGGCATTCGCTTGTTCGTCCGCCATGCCGAATGTCGCGACCTGCACCAGCACGGCTTTGGCGGCATTTATGATTTCGTCGTCTGTCCGGTTCCTGTCGCCGGCGGCAAGCGTCACTCTGACGGACTCGCCGCCTTCTCCATGGAATTCGACCCAGTCGGCTCCTGCTTGGTGGAGCACCCGAGTATCAATGAGTTCCATCACTCGCCTCCTTTGATAGGAGAATTTCGATGTCGGTATATTGTTCCACCTGGAGCGCTACAAAGGCGCGGCGACCGCCGGCGCACAAGGTCTGACGCCTACCAACCTTGCCGGCTGTACCAATCATCGACATCGCGCCGCACACGATCCTTCTCGATGCCGTAACGCTCCTGGATCTTGCCTTCGAGCTGATCGCGCTTGCCGGCGATGCGGTCAAGGTCATCGTCGGTGAGTTTACCCCACTGCTCCTTGACCTTGCCTTTCACCTGTTTCCAGTTTCCTTCCACGCGGTTCCAGTCCATGACACCGTTCTCCCTGTTTCCGAAAGGTCCGGAATAGGAAACGCAATCCAGGCAAGTATGTTCCTGGAAACAGGGAGGTCCGTCAGAGCCAAGCTCTTCGGCTGAGCGATGTTCCCGCAGCGACACCGGTTCCGGGCGTTGCGCTACCCGGCATTAGCGCGCATCTGACGTCGGGATGTG
>NZ_AYWR01000029.1:0-59289 GCF_000502935.1 Mesorhizobium sp. LNHC221B00
GGTCCGGCAGCTCGGCGTCGGGGTAGGGCTCCAGCCAGGAAAGCTCGGCCGCCGGCCCGGCAGCGGCACGCCCCTCGGTCGGCGGCCGTGCGGGCTCTTCGAGAATGCGATGCGCCGTGGCCCGCGCCTTGATGGCATTGAGGCAGGCGTTGGTCGCGATCGTATAGAGCCAGCCGCGCGGCGAGCCGCGCCCGTCGAATTGCGCGCGGCCGCGCCATGCCTTGAGGAACGTCTCCTGGACGAGATCGTCGGCCTCGTGCAGCGAGCCCATCATCCGGTAGCAATGCAGCTTCAGCTCGCGGCGGTGGGCCATGGTCAGGCGCTCGAAGACCGGCCGATCGAGGATCGGCCGGTCTGTCGGGCCCAACGGCTCAAGCGGACCGGGAGCGTCTGTCATGTCGAGCCTGCCGTGCGGAATTTGCGGGAATTCGCTTGGCATCCTGCGCGCGTCATGCCGCCTCTGCAAGGCCGCTGCCGCTCACCGTGAAGGCGGTGCCTTGCCGCTTGCCGCCGGCGAGCGCGACCACGGCGCGTCCGACGTCGGCCGGTGTCTGCATATCGCTCAGGCTGGCCAGGAAATCCGCCGGGCTGATGCCGAGATAGGCCGAGATGCTGGATATTCCGCGCTCGCCGACGCCGGTGCCGGCCATGATGCGCATCGGCGCCAGCGCCATGAAGCGCAGGCCAAGGCCGAGCCGATCCGCTTCCTTCTGGCTGTGCGCGGCCAGGAACATCTGCATGCACTTGGCGCCGGAATAGCCGCCCGAGTTCGGCGGGCCGCCGCTGAATGCGGCGCCGCTGGAGATCAGCACGACGCGGCAGCCCGGCTTCAGCCCGCCCCGCAGCGCTGCCCTGCAGAACAGGAACGATGCCTTGACGTCCGTCTCCCAATTCGCCGAGAAGTCACTCCAGCTCTGGTCCTGGATGGATGCCGACGCAGCGAAGGCACCGGCCGAGATCACCAGCACGTCCGGCTGCATGGCGGCGAACACCGCGTCGGGCGCGGTGTCCTGCGTGGCGTCGGTCGCAAGCGTCTTGACGCCCGACGCTTCCCAGGAGAGTTCCTTCAGGGCGGCCAGCCCGCGGGCGACGGCGAGGACGGTCGCTCCTTCAACGAGCGCAGCTTCCACGATCGAGCGGCCGACACCCCGGCTGCCTCCGACCACGACGACATTTTGACCTTTCAACGATCCCATGGATCACCTCGCTTCTACCGGCCCGGAGGATTCCGGCGCCTGTAGGTGAAGACAGCGCGGAGGGGTGGGAATCATCGGGGGGACGAAATTTTTTCTGAGAATCCGGTACGCGCCGTCGAGCTCTATGGCGCCCCTCTCTGTCCTGCCGGACATCTCCCCCACGAGGGGGGAGATTGGATGTCATCGGGGCCGTCGCTAATCTTCGACGTTGCAGGAGGAGAGCCGGCGATCGAGCTGCCGATCTCCCCCCAAATGGGGGAGATGTCCGGCAGGACAGAGGGGGGCCACAGGGCGTTGCCTCCGGCCCGTTCGCTCACCCACCCAGCAACGCCAACTCCTCCGCCGTCAAATGCCGTGCCGTAGCCTTGGCAAGGTCGCCCAGTGGTAAGCGGCCGATGGCGATGCGGATGAGGCGCAGAACCTCGATGCCGTGGGCGGCGAGCAGGCGGCGGATGTGGCGGTTGCGGCCTTCGTCGAGCACGATCTCCAGCCAGGCGGTGCGGCCGCCGCTGCGCAGAAGGTCGATCGAATTGGCGGTCAGGATCTCGCCGTCGACAGTGGCGCCGGCACGCAACGTCTCCAGCATCGCCGCGTCGGGCACCGTGGCGACCTGCACGTGATAGGTCTTGGGCAGATGCGAGGCCGGGTCCATCAGCCGGTTGGCGAAGCGCGTGTCGTTGGTCATCAACAGCAGCCCCTCGCTCGCCTTGTCGAGGCGGCCGACCGGCGAGACGAAGGGCAGGTCTAGCCCTTCCAGGCAAGCATAGACGGTGTCGCGCTGTTGCGGATCGTCACGGGTGGTGACCAAGCCGCGCGGCTTGTTGAGCATGACGTAGACCTTACGCTCGGCGATCACCTTTTCACCGTCCACGACGATGCTATCGCGATTCAGGTCGACGCGCGCGGAAGTATCGCGCACCACCCTGCCGCCGACGCGCACGCGGCCCTCCGTGATCAGCAGCTCGGCCTGTGTGCGCGAGCACAGGCCGAGTTTTGAAAGCGCACGGTTGAGGCTGACACCCAACGGTTTACCGGTGGGCGGTTTGGGCAGCTTGCCCGGGTTGGTGGGCTGTGGTGGTCGTCGTGAAGCCATGCTGGTGTGGATCGTCCGTTGTGCCGGACAGATGCCACGGGCAGCGGCGGCTTCGCAAGGTGGCGCGGGTCGAACCGCCTCAGGCGGCTGCCTTCTCGCCGGCGATGCCGTTCAGCACGGCAAGCGCGTCGGCCGGCAGCTCCAGTTCGGCGGCCGCGAGGTTCTCGCGGAGATGGCCGACTGAGGACGTGCCGGGGATGAGCAGGATGTTGGGCGCGCGGCGCAGCAGCCAAGCGAGCGCTACCTGCATGGGGGTCGCACCGAATTTCCTGGCGACATTGGCCAGCGTGTCCGACTGCAGCGGGGTGAAGCCGCCCAAGGGGAAGAACGGCACATAGGCGATGCCGGCAGCGGCTAGCTCATCGATCAGCGCATCATCCTCGCGGTGCGCGATGTTGTACTGGTTCTGCACGCAGACGATGTCGATCATGCTGCGTCCCTGTGCGATCTGGGCCGATGTGACGTTGCTCATGCCGATATGGCGTATCAAGCCTTGACGCTGCAGTTCGGCGAGTGTGTTCAGCTGGGGTTCGAGCGACCCTTCCGCCGGTCCGTGAATGCCATGCATGGAGCGCAGGTTCACGACGTCGAGAATTTCCAGCCCGAGATTGCGCAGATTGTCGTGCACGGCCTGCGTCAGCTCCTGCGGTGACATTGCGGGGATCCACGATGCATCGGCGCCGCGCCGGGCACTGACCTTGGTGACGATGGTGAGGTTGGCCGGGTAGGGGTGCAGCGCCTCGCGGATAATCTGGTTGGTGACGTGCGGGCCGTAGAAATCCGATGTATCGATATGGTCGACGCCGCTGGCGATCGCCTCGCGCAGCACGGCGACTGCCGCATCGCGATCCTTCGGCGGGCCGAAGACGCCGGGTCCGGCCAGTTGCATGGCGCCATAGCCGAGGCGCTTCACGGTGCGGTCGCCGAGCTTGAAGGTTCCGGCCTTGCTGATATCGGTCATGGTCTCATCTCCTTTGGATCGGCCCAATGTAGACAGAGCGCACCTGCACGATAATATGGTGCAATCGGCACAGCCTGTACGGAGAAGCGAACAATGGCGGCGGATCTGGGTGATCTCCAGGCGTTCATGGCGGTGGCGCGCGCCGGCGGATTTCGCGAGGCTGCGAGGGTGAGCGGCGTCAGTGCTTCCAGCCTCTCCGAGACGGTGCGGCGGCTGGAGACCGGGCTTGGCGTCCGGCTCCTCAACCGCAGCACGCGCAGCGTCGCCCCCACCGAGGCCGGCGCGCGCCTGCTGGAGCGGCTAGGCCCGGCGCTGGGCGAAGTCGAGGCGGCGCTCGACGTGGTCAACGGATTTCGCGGCCGCCCGGCCGGCACGCTGCGGCTCAACGTGCCGGTCGTCGCGGCGAAACTGGTGCTGCCGCGCCTGTTGCCGCCTTTCCTTGCGGCCTATCCCGACATCCGCATGGAAGTGACCGCCGAGGACAGTTTCGTCGACATACTGGCCAGCGGCTGCGACGCCGGCATCCGCTATGACGAGCGGCTGGAGCAGGACATGATCGCNCCGATCTCGACATACTGGCCAGCGGCTGCGACGCCGGCATCCGCTATGACGAGCGGCTGGAGCAGGACATGATCGCCGTGCCGATTGGCCCGCGCCGGCAGCGCTTCGCCACCGGCGCCGCTTCGACCTATCTCGATCGTCGCGGCCGGCCCGGCCATCCGCGCGACCTGCTCGCCCACGCCTGCCTGCGCGGACGCTTCGCCAGCGGCCTGACGCCGGCCTGGGAGTTCGAACGCGACGGCGAGGTGGTGAGCGTCGAACCGACCGGCCCGCTTTTGGTCAGCACCGGCACGGCAATGGCCCTTGCGCTCGAGGTGGCGGTCGCCGGCGGCGGCATCGTCTCGCTGTTCGAGGACTGGCTGCGGCCCTATTTCGACGACGGCCGGCTGGAGCCGGTGCTGGAGCCCTGGTGGCAGGAATTTTCCGGCCCGTTCCTCTACTATCCCGGCCGCCGCCTGACGCCGGCGCCGCTGCGGGCGTTCATCGACTTTGTCGGAACGATGCGGTGGGGGTGATCTGGGGATGACGCCCAGAGGCTAAGTGACACCGGCCGAGGCGCGCTCAGGTGCATATTGGTCGAACCGGTGGGCATCGCTGACACATTGCATAAAATTAATAGAAATACCGACTGTTCTGAACGCATCAAGTGTCTTGACGGAATTCTATCTTGTAATCTCCATTTTTTCTGTCCAGTATGAAAATACAATTCGTAGTTCAGGCAATTATCTTAGTCTAAATTAGTGTTGTGCGCGGTTTGCGCCGGAACTCGGATTTGGCATGGCGCTCGAAAGGCATGGCGTGCAGGATCAGCCACGGGCCAGCGAATGAAATCATATGCGGCTATCTTCGCGGTCTATGTGCTGGTCGGTGGGATGAGCGGTGTTGTCCTGCCCGGGGCCGCGGCGGCCGAAGATCTTACTTCGACCGCGGGCGCGGTAACCATCGATCACATTTCGTATCTTCTTTTAGATCAAGGCGGGATAGGCGCATATGTAAAGAAGTGCCCAGAATACGACCTGGGGGACGATCGGACCCATTGTCTTGAAATACACCGGGAAATGATAGCGATTCTCGAAAAACTCAGCGTCAGCCGGCAGGTGGACGCTCGTGATTTTGTCCAGAGATACTTCACCGGGTATTTCGATAGACTTCTGTATTGCCTCAAGACGACATGCGACGGGTTCTTTGTCTTGAAAGGGTATGCGGGCGACGACATGGCCCAGAAATGGGCGCGCATGATTGCTTTCCAGGCGTGTGTGCACGCCGCCCCCGCCACCTGGACGGCCACATCGGAAAAAAGCGAAGCCTTCGTCCCGCGATATCGATTCAGGGATGCGTCGAAGGGGCTGATCCCTGATTGCGACGCATCCCTTCTATCGGAAGCGGATTTGGCTATCCTCAGTATGTTCAATCTTAGCGGACAGTATTGATGGCAGATTATGTTATGCCCGAGCGCGGCAAGACACAAAGGGTCGAGCAGGCCGTCACCCAGCTCTCCGAAACCCGCACCTCGCTTGCCACGTGGAGGAGCAAGCCCTCGCGGCTGAAGCCATCCTGCGCCGCACCACAGTGGAATCTCCGTCTCGGCCGATCGGTTGATGGATGAGAAACAGCGCAGCTTGATGTCGGCGTAAAATCGAAAGCGACGATTTGTTCGCAGACCACAGGTCCAATGCCCACCGTAACACTTTGTTGTCATTGAGGGCCTATCGAAGAGGCGGTACGGCGAAAGCCTGGTGACAGGAAAGGCGCGCAATGGGTTCGCCCTGGTCCGAATTGCTGGCCAATCTCGCGATCGTTGCGATGTTCGTTTCGGTCTGGATCCACACGCATGTGTGGCTGGACCGCAGGCCGGCCGCGGCGAAGGCCGCGGCTTTCGGCCTCTTGATGGGCACTGGCACCATCATCCTTATGCTGACTCCCATGCAGCTGCAGCCGGGTATCCTGGTCGATCTCAGGGCGACGATGATTGCCGTTGCCGGCTTTTTCGGCGGTCCTATAGCCGGCATCGTCGCCGGCGTCATGGCCGGTGCGTTCCGGACCTTCGAGGGCGGCATCGGCGCCTTTGCCGGCGCGGTGGGGATCGCGGCCACCATGCTGATCGGCGTTGCCGGCAACCTTGCCCTGAAGGGGCGTTCGCCCGGCATGGCCGATATCATGATCCTGGGTGCCGCGACGGCGTGCGGATCGCTGCTTGGCCTCAGCATGCTGCCGCAGTCCGTCATACAGGCGGTCCTGCCGAAGGTGGTTTTCCCCTCGACCCTTCTCATCTTCGTCTCGGTGGCGTTGTCGGGGCTTACGCTCTACCAGGAGCGGCGTCGCATCGAAGCGCTGCAATCCCGGCGCATCTTCAAGGCCGTGGTCGAGACACTGCCCGATTGCCTCAATGTGAAGGATCTCGACGGACGGTTCATCGTCGCCAATCCGGCAACGGCCGAACTGATGCATGCGACGGACGCCAAGGCGCTGATCGGCAAGACCGATTTCGACTTCTACCCACGCGAGACGGCGCAGGGATTCCGCGAGGACGAGCTTGCCGTCCTGGCCGCGGGCGTCTCGTCCACGATCGAACAGCGCCTTCACCATGAGGACGGCACCGATGGCTGGCTGGCGACCTTGAAAGCGCCGTTTCGCGACAAGGCTGGAGCGATCGTCGGCCTGATCACGCACAACCGCGACATCACCGCGCGCAAGCAGCTCGAGAACGAACTGGCGGCGAGCCAGGCGAGGCTCGGAGACGCCCTGACGCACATGGCCGATGGGCTGGTGATGTTCGATCCGGATGGCAGGCTGCTGCTTTGCAACGCCCGCTACCGCTCCATGTTTCCGAAGACGGCCGACATACGGATGCCCGGTGCCGACTACCGCGATATTTTGCGCGCCTCGGCGGCGCGCGGCGAGGCGATCACGCCGCCGGACGCGGTCGAGGACTGGGTCGCCGCCGTCATGGCCTCGCAGAAGCTGGACAGCCACCGCCAGATCCGGCTCGCCGACGGGCGCTGGCTCGATGTGCGGACCCGGCCGACCGGCGATGGCGGAAGCCTCAGCGTGTTTTCCGACATCACCGAGGCCAAGCAGGTCGAAGCCGCGTTGCTGTCGGCCAACGAGAAGCTGAACCTGCTGGCGCATCGCGACGGCCTGACCGAACTCATGACGCGGCGCGCCTTCGACGAGGCGCTGGCGCGCGAGTTCGCACGCTGCAGGCGCAACGCGACGCCGCTCAGCCTGCTTCTCGTCGACGTCGACTGGTTCAAGCGGTTCAACGACCATTATGGCCATCCGGCCGGTGATGATTGCCTGCGCGCCGTCAGCCGCTGCATCGAAGCGGCGGCGCGGCGGCCGGCCGACGCTGCGGCTCGCTACGGTGGCGAGGAGTTCGCACTCATCCTGCCCGAGACCGACGCGCGAGGCGCCTTCGTCATCGCCGAGAACCTCAGGACCAAGGTGCGCGATCTCGGGCTGGCGCATGCCGGCAGCGAAAAGGGCATCGTTACCGTCAGCATCGGGGTCGGCACCTTCGACGCGGGCAGTGCTTCGATCGAGATCGCCGATCTTGTCAGGCGCGCCGACGAGGCGCTCTATGGCGTCAAGGCCGCGGGACGGGACCGGGTGCATGGCTGGCGCCCGCATCTCAGCCAGCCACGCTCGACCGGTTCCCAGCGCAAAGCGTGAGCCTTCCGCCGCGTCATCGTGGCGGGCGATCGCCCAGCTTTTGCCCCGGGAGGCGCCTCGCCAGGTCGCGGATGCGGTCGGCGACCTTGCTGTCGATCGGGTTGTAGACGGTCAGGCTCAGATCCGGCCGGCCGTCGACCGCGAACCCCGAATATTCCAGTTCGATGTCGCCGAGTAACGGGTGCTTCAGGCGCTTTGTCCCGTCGCCATGGCTGAGCACGTCGTTTTCCCGCCACAGGGCGGCAAACTCCGGGCTGGTGCTGCAAAGTTCGTCGACGAGTTCGCGCACCTCGGACACCGCGCCGGCGCGTGCCGCATCGGCCCGGAACGATCCGACCACGAAACGGGCGAGGTTCTCCCGATCGTGCTGCTTTTCGCGGATGGCGGGGCTGCGGAACATGAAGCGCAGGATGTTGCGCTGGCCGGCGGGCAGGGCGCTGTAGTCTGTCAGCACGATCTGCGCGGCGCGGTTCCAGGCAACGACGTCCCACGTGGCGGTCTTGATCAGGGCCGGGCTTGCGTCGAGCGTGTCGATGAGGCGCTGCAGGCGCGGGCTGACGCCCTCGACGCCGTTATAGCGGACCTCGGGCGGACGCCCCAGCCCGAGCATGAAAAGATGCTCGCGCTCGGCCTCGGTCAGCATTAGCCCCTTGGCGATGCGATTCAGCACATCGGCCGAAGGCGCGCCGCCGCGACCCTGTTCCAGCCATGTGTACCAGGTCGGGCTGATGTTGGCGCGCTGGGCAACTTCTTCGCGGCGCAGCCCGGGCGTGCGCCGGCGCCCGGAAAACCCGAACGACGCCGGGTCGAGCCGGGTGCGCCGGTCCTTCAGGAAGGCTGCGAGCGTGCCGGCGGAATTGATGGGCATGGTCGATCCTGTTAGCAATTATAATAGGATAAAGTCACTCCTTTAATGGAATAATAGACCGGCGATACTGCGCGGGCAACTGTGCAGGAGATTTTGCATGCGTATCTTTTTGACCGGCGCGACCGGCTTCATCGGTTCGGCGCTGGTTCCCGAACTCATCGGCGCGGGCCATCAGGTGGTCGGCGTCACCCGCTCCGATGCCGGTGCCGAGGCGCTGGCCGCCGCTGGCGCCGAAGTGCATCGCGGAACCCTCGAGGAGCCCGAGGGGCTGCGCGACGGCGCGGCGAAGGCGGACGCCGTGATCCACACCGCCTTCGACCATGATTTCTCGCGGTTTGTCGAGAATTGCGAAAAGGACAGGCGCGTCATCGCGGCCCTAGGCCAGGCCCTTGCCGGATCCGACCGGCCGCTGGTGATCACCTCAGGGGTCGGCGTGGGCAGCCCGGGACATGGCCAACTGGCGGTCGAGGATGTCTTCAACCCGAGCCATCCCAATCCCCGCATCGCCTCCGAACTCGCCGGCAATGCCTTGCTGGAGGCCGGGATCAACGTGTCGGTGGTGCGCCTGCCGCAGGTCCACAACCCGGTCAAGCAGGGGCTGATCTCGCCGCTAATCGAGATGGCGCGTCAGAAGGGCGTCTCGGCCTATGTCGGCGAGGGCCGCAATCGCTACTCCGCCGGCCATCTGCTCGACGCGGCGCGCCTTTACCGGCTCGCCGTTGAAAAGCGCCAGCCCGGCGCACGCTATCACGCGGTCGGCGAAGAAGGTGTCGAGGTGCGCGCGATCGCCGAGGCGCTTGGCCGGGGCCTCAACCTGCCTGTCGTTTCGATCGCGCCGGAAAAGGCGGCGGAGCATTTCGGCTGGATGGCGATGTTCGCCCCCATGGACCTGCCGGCCTCCAGCGCGCTGACCCAGGCACGGCTCGGCTGGCACCCGACCGGCCCGACGCTGATCGCCGATCTCGACGCGATGCGATACTGAGGAAACGGCTTCAGCCAGGCCTGACGGCGTAGCGCAGGTGGACGAGCCCGTGCACCAGCGCTTCGCAGCTTGTGAGCGACAATTGCATCTTGCCCGCCAGGCCGCCTTCGCCGAACTCGACAAACCCCTGGTTTGCCGCTCGCCCGTCAATGGCAGGGGCAACGAGAAGGCTGAGCTCATCGACAAGCCCGGCCGCGAAGAAGGAACCGTTGATGCCGGCGCCGCCTTCCAGCAATAGCCGGCGGATGCCGAGTTCGCGACCGAGAACCTCGAGCATGGCTGCAAGATCGATGTCGGGCGTTTCCGACACGATGTAGGACACGCCATCGGCGGCGAGTTCGGCGAGATGGCTGTCGGCGACGTCGCGCCCGAGCAGCACCACGACATGGTCGCCGCCGATGTCGGGCTTGGCAAAGTGCAGCTTGCCGGAAGCATCGAGCGCCACGGCATAGGTAGCCGCGTGGCCTTGCGCGAAATGATAGGGCCGGTCGACCTTGCCGGCATTAGCCGGCGGGTGCGCGGCGGCCTTGCTCATCTCGGCCATCGTGATGCGGCCGACGATCCAGGCGTCGCCCGCCATGTCGTTGTGGATGTGCTCGTAGAGGCTCGACCACTCGGCCCGGGTGCCATCGGGGCTGGTGGTGTAGCGGCTCGGATGGAGGCTGCCGTCGAGCGACGCCAGCATGTGGCAGATGATTTGCGGCTTCATGCGGTTCTCCGGAGATGGACTTTGAATGTTCAGACCTTGTTGTTGTGCATGTCGTTCCCCAAAACGCCGTCATTTTGGGAATGCATCAGGCCATTTCAAGCTCCATCACCTTTTCAGCCGCCTTTGCGAGAAACCCGGATCGAGTATAGCCGTGGGCTTCGGCAAAGGCATCGATCCGTTGCAGAACGTCGTCCGGCAGCGTCACGTTGATACGCACTGTTTTCCTGGCCTCGGTCTTCACCGCGACCAGGATTGCAACACCGTCACGGTTATCGGCGTCCGCCATCACAGCCTCCAAACTGGAAGGCTCTGGAATGGCATCACCATCCTCGACCAACCCTTCGATATGCAGGGCCAGCGCCTCTTCAGCCATGGATCGCGCGTCATCCAAATCCTTGCCGGCGGTGATCACGCCGGGGAAATCAGGGAAAGACACACCGAAGTCGCTGCCGGCATCCTTACGGATAAGTCCGATATACTGCTTCATGTCCGTCACCTCAGTTTCAGTCCAGATTGCTTTTCGATGCTGCGCAAAGTGCCTATCGGGATATCGCGCCTTGGGTGAGGCACGGTGACCTCGAGCAACCTCGAACCAGCCCTCAGCTTCCAGCAGTCGGATGGTGTCGGCCTATTGATGTGTATTTATACACATTGAAAGGCCATCTTTCAACAAAGGATGTGAAACCGCGCTCTCGCTCCCCCGGCTCGAGCCACCAAGGAGCAGGATGCCGACAATCCAAAATTCCGACAATTCCGATAATAGCTCAGCCAACTCTGTTATATCGATGTTGCACAAATGGTTGACCCTGGGTTAGCATCCCGATGCTGATGCCGATGGGAGGCAGTTTTTGCAACGGCGATCAGCTGGAGCGGCATGCGTTCTCGGGCGCAAGGAGGATGCTCCAACACTTTGAACCGACGCATGATCCTTCCTGAAACCGGCCCGGTTTCCGGGGCCGTGCGTTCTTGTGGAGGAGGATCAATCATGAACAGACGTGAATTCCTGCTGTCATCCGCGGCTTTCGGCGCCATGATGGTGGCGGCGCCCTCGGTGTTCGCCGAGGACAAGCTGACCATCCTCGGCTCGGTGCCCAGTCTCGGCTTTCCGTTCTTCGTGCACATGCTGAACGAGATCAAGGCGGAAGCCGCCACGCAAGGCGTCAACCTGACCGAGAGCGACGGCCAGAACTCGGCCACCAAGCAGACCGCCGACATCGAGGCGGCACTGGTGCAGAAGGTCAACGCCATCGTCATCTCGCCGCTCGACGTCAACGCACTGGCGCCGGCGATCGAGGAAGCCGTCAAGGCCGGCGTTCCCGTGGTGACGATCGACCGCCGCGTCGACGGCGTCGAGGGCATCCTCGCCCATGTCGGCGCCGACAACGTCAAGGGTGGCGAGGCGGAAGCCAGCGCCATGGTGGCGGCGTTCCCGAATGGCGCCAAGCTGTTCCATCTGCAGGGCCAGCCAGGTGCCGGCCCGGCGATCGACCGCAACAAGGGCGTGCACAACATCCTCGATCCGTTGAAGGACAAGTACCAGATCGTCTTCGAGCAGACCGCCAACTTCGCCCGCGCCGAGGCGCTGTCGGTGACGGAAGCCGGGCTTGCCGCCAACGGCAAGCCCGACGCCATCGTCTGCGCCAATGACGACATGGCGCTCGGCGCGCTCGAGGCGTGCGCGGCGCGCAACTTCACCGACGTCAAGATCTACGGCTTCGACGCGCTTCCGGAAGCGCTGGTCGCTGTGCGCGACGGCAAGCTCGCCGGCACGGTCGAACAGTTCCCGGGCAAGCAATCGCGCACCGCCGTGCAGATCGCGGTCGCCTACGCCAAGGACAAGACCGAGCCGAAGGAGAAGCTGGTGCTCTTGACGCCCATCGTCATAGGCAAGGACAATCTCGACAAGGCCGAGAGGCTGAGCGAGACGAAGTAGGCTCTCAGGCTAGGGTAAGCCGGTGGGACAGCACCCCCCTCTGTCCTGCCGGACATCTCCCCCGCAAGGGGGGAGATCGGCAGTATCGATGTCCGCCTTCTCCTTGCGGCGTTGAAAATTGGCGAAAGCGGAATGGACAGCCGATCTCCCCCCTTGCGGGGGAGATGTCCGGCAGGACAGAGGGGGGTGTTCAAGCGCTGACGTCGAGAGGAACTTTTGTCGAGAGAGCCACCCTTGCCAGCTGAAGCCGCACCACCCGTCCTGCTCGCCGTCCAAGGCGTCACCAAGCATTTTTCCGGGGTCACCGCGTTGAGCGATGTCTCGCTCGACATCCGCCCCGGCGAAATCCTCGGCCTGCTTGGCGAGAACGGCGCCGGCAAATCGACGCTGCTCAAAATCCTGTCGGGTGTCATGCCGCCGTCGAGCGGGCACATCAGTTTCGATGGCGCCGACTACCAGCCGTCGAGCCCGCAGGATGCCAAGCGGCTCGGCATCGTCACCATCTACCAGGAACTCAGCCTGATCCCGACGCTGACGGTGGCGGAAAACATTTTCATTGGCCGCGCGCCTACCGGCGCGCTCGGGCTGGTGAGTTGGAAGCGCATGGAGCGGGATTCCCGCGACATCATCGCCCGCGTCGGCCTTTCCATCGATCCGATGACGCCGGTGTCGGCGCTGTCGGTGGCCGAGCAGCAGCTGGTCGAGATCGCGCGGGCGCTGTCGCTGAAAAGCCGGTTGATCATCATGGACGAGCCGACCTCGGCGCTGACCGAGACCGAGGTGCAGCGGCTGTTGTCGATCATGGACCGGCTGCGCCAGGACAAGGTCGCCATCATGTTCGTCACCCACCGGCTGGAAGAAGCATCCGCCATTTGCGACCGCATGACCGTGCTGCGCGACGGCAGGCTGGCCGGGCATCTCGACCGCCAGGGCGGGCCGATCGCACTGCCAAGGATCATCGAGAAGATGGTCGGCCGCGCGGCCTCCGAGCTCTATGCGCGGCCGGCGCAGCGCGCGGTGGCCGGCGATGTCGTGCTGTCGGTGCGCGGTTTGCGCACCGTGCGCGACCCCGAGGCGCCGCACGCCATCGTGCTCGACGATGTCGACATCGACCTCAAGGCCGGCGAGATCCTTGGCGTTGCCGGCCTTGTCGGCTCCGGCCGTACCGAGCTGGCGCGCGCCATTTTCGGCGCCGACCGGATCGCTGCGGGAACCATCACGCTCGACGGCAGACAAATCGCGCCGGCCTCGCCGGCGGATGCCATCGCGCTCGGTATCGGCCTGGTGCCGGAGGACCGCAAGCACCAGGCGATCTTTGCGGCACTCGGCATCCTGCCGAATTTCTCCGTCGCCTCGCTCGGCCGCTTCAGCAACGGTTTCGGCTTCATGGCCGAGCGGCGTGAGCGCGACGCGCTGTCGGGTTTCAGGAAGATGCTGTCGATCCGCATGGCATCGGCCGAGCAGGCGATCGAGGGCCTGTCGGGCGGCAACCAGCAGAAGGTGATCCTGGCGCGCTGGCTGGCGCGCGATCCGAAAGTGCTGATCGTCGACGAACCGACGCGTGGCGTCGATGTCGGCGCCAAGGCCGAGGTGCACCAGATCCTGGTGCAATTGGCGGCGCGCGGCATCGCGGTGATGATGATCTCGTCCGAATTGCCCGAAGTGCTGGCGGTGTCGGACCGCATCGTCACCATGCGCCGGGGCCGCATCACCGGGCAGATGCCGGGCGTCGAGGCGAATGAGGAAAAACTGATGGAATTGATGGCGCTCGATAAGCAAGGGCAGGACGAGGGGCAGATGCGGGACGAGGGGCGGGCACGATGAGCGTGACGGAACAGAACGAGCGCGGCGGCATCAACTTCGCGCGGCTGCTGATGAGCTTCGGGCCGCTGCTGTTCCTGGCGGCACTCGTGGTCGTCTTCACGGTGCTGAAGCCGAGCTTCATCGACCCGATCAACCTGTTCAACATCACGCGCCAGATCTCGATCACCGGGCTGATCGCGCTCGGCATGACCTTCGTCATCCTCACCGCCGGCATCGATCTCTCGGTCGGCTCGCTGCTCGCCTTTTGCGGCATGGTCGCCGCGGTGGTCGCCAAGGGCGGCACCGCCAACACGCTGTCGCTGTCGACCTCGGGCACGCAAGGGTTTGGCTGGTTTGCCGCCCTGCTCGCCGCCGTCGTGGTGGGCGCGGCCGCCGGCGGCGTGCAGGGCCTGGCCATCACCCGGCTGAAAGTGCCGCCCTTCGTCGTCACGTTGGGCGGGCTGACGGTGTTTCGCGGGCTGACGCTGACCATTTCCAATGGCGGCCCGATATCAGGCTTCGACGCCTCGATCCGCTGGTTCGGCACCGGGCTTATCGGCCCGGTGCCGGTGCCGGCGCTGATCTTCGCGTCGGCCGCGATCCTGTGCCACATCGTGCTGCGCTACACGCGCTACGGCCGCGCCGTCTATGCCGTCGGCGGCAATGCCGAGGCGGCACGGCTGTCCGGCCTGCGCGTCGACCGCATCCTGGTCTCGGTCTATGTCATCGTCGGCTTCTTCGCCGGGCTCGCCGCCTTCGTGCTGTCGGCCAGGCTGAACTCCTCGGAAGCGGTCGCCGGCATCGGCTACGAGCTGACGGTGATCTCGGCCGTCGTCATCGGCGGCACCTCGCTGTTCGGCGGCATCGGCTCGGTCGGCGGCACGGTGGTCGGCGCGGCGCTGATCGGGGTGCTGCAGAACGGGCTGCAGTTCAACAACGTCTCGTCCTACACGCAAAGCATCGTGATCGGGCTGATCCTCATCCTGGCGGTGGCGTTCGACAGGTGGCTGAAGTCGCGGGTGAGGCGGTGAGGAGAGGTTTGCGCCTGGGCCTCTGTCCGGCAGGTCAGAGGGGGGCGTCTCGCCATGCAGTTTGCCAGGAGGCTCCTTCGCATTCCTTGCAATAAAGCCGTCCTTTGCTAGAAAGAATTGGGGCGGGTGGCATCGTGAGAGAACCTCATGTTTGCCGACATCATCGGACCGATCAGCTTGAGTTTTACGCTGCTGCGGCGGTTTTGGCCGCAGCTCGTCGCGCTGGTGCTGGCAGGTGTGCTGGCCGGCGATATCTTGCTGCAACTGGCGGCGAAGGTGGCGCTTGCCAATCATTTCGCCGGGCTCGCCATGCTGACGCTGGTGGCGCTGGCGCAATTGGTGGTGACGGTGGCGATGTTCCACGTGCTGCGGCCGGGCCTGCCCAATGTGCTTGCAGCGCAGCGCAGCGCGGACAAGGCTGCGACCGCCGACAGTCATAACAATGCCGCGGACCGGCGCGGCTCGCGGCTGGTGCGCATGCTCACCATCGCGTTGTTGCCGTTCTTCGCCTACTACGCCGCATGGGGATTCCTTGGCGACATCGTGCGGCAATATTCGCGCGAAACGCTCGACCAGGCCGATTTCGGCCAGAGCGCCAATGTGCTCGACGTGCTCGATTCGGGCTGGCTGCTGGTCTCGGTGGCGGTGTCCTGGCTGATCCGCCGGCTGGCCAAATTCATGCAGGGCAAGACCACGGCCCTCTCATTCTGGCAGATCGTGGTGGTGATCTGCGAGACCAACTGGATCTTCGTCGGCCTCTACGTCATCAGCCGCTGGAAGGACTCGGCGCTGCAATGGCTGATCAGCCGCAATTTCTGGTCGGCCGTGCAGGCGTCGATAGATGGACTGGCGAGCCCGGTGCCGATGGCGACGGCGGCACCCATGGTGCCGGTCGAGATCACCTCGATCGCGCCGTCGACGGTCGCGGTGAACCTGTTCTTCTACATGCTGCTGCCGCTGATCTGGCTGGTCATGGCGGCGCTGATCTATGGCTATGATGTGCGCGACGACGCCGCTCTGATGCGCGTGCACGGCCGGCTGGAGCGGTTCGGCCAGCGCTATGCCGGCTTGCCGAAATTCCTGCGCGACTTCGTCGAGCATTTCGTCAAGGGCTACCGCTCGCGCTACCTGCCGATCGCCAATGGCGTGCGGCTGACGGTGAGTTCGAGCCTGGTGCTTCTGTGCACGCTGGTTGTCGGCTACCGCTTGCTCGACTGGGGTGCTGCGTGGCTGTGGCTGGGCGCGACGCGGCTGATCGGCCCGCACGAGCTCGATGTCTGGCAGATCTTCTCGCGCGGCGTGACGCTGCTGTTCGGCAGTCCGTTCCAGGATTCCTCCACCGGCATCCTGATCGAGCCGCTGCGGATTTGCTTTCTCGCCGCCGTGCTGGAGACGGCGTTTTCGCTGTCGAAGGGGGCGGGGACGGTAAAGGCTGACGCGGCGTAGAAGAGCGTTCTTCTCCCCGTCGCTATACGGGGAGAAGGTGCCGGCAGGCGGATGAGGGGCGGCGCCGACGCGAAAGAATTGAGCTTGGATATGCAAGCCGGCGCTGACAGCGACATTTGGCAAATCAGCCGCTTACCGAAGCGTTGGCGCTGCCCCTCATTGCCCTGCCGGGCATTTCTCCCCGTACAGTGACGGGGAGAAAGTAGCTACTTCGGCGGTCGCTGAAAACGGAGATACCAGGGTCGCTCACTGCTCAGCCCGACGGCGGGGCGGATGGTCTTGATGGCGTCCTCGGGCACGATGAAGATGTCGCCGATAGTGATGACGTCGCCCTCCTTGGCGCCGGAGAAGATCGCCGAGGTGCAGTTCATGACGCCGTCCGGCAGGTTGACGCCCGAGATGAAGTCGGGCAGCCAGCGGCGCCCGGCGGCATCGGTCAGCATCAGCTTGCAGCCCAGCCACTGCTTCTGCAGGTCGGGGTCGCCGATGGTCACGGAGAAGGTGGCGATGACGGCGAAGGCATGGTCGGGCAAGCGGCCGGCCTTGCCGCCGCGCAGGTCGGCCAGCCGCCAGTCGCTGCCGCCGAACGGCGCGAATTGGCCAAAGTCGACATCCTTGGCGACGAGATCCTCGCCGCGCAGCCATGCGCGCGCGCTGTCGTAGCTGGTCTCGGCCAGCGTCAGCGGCAGCAGGACGGCAAGTGCCGCCAGGCTGAGCCGGCGCCATTTTTTCTCGGCCTGCGCGTCGGTGGCGGTGGCTGGCTCCTCATTGGCGGAAACGGCGGTCATGTTCCACCCGGCTGCGCGTCCAGATCGAATTCCGGCACGATGTCGGCCGGCTCACCGTCGGCGCCGGTCTGCACGGCGTCGAGACCGATGCGGGCCTGGGCGTCGAGCGGGCCGAACCGGCGCGAGGCGATCAGCAGCCTGGCGCCGCGGATCTGGTCTGATGGCACTTCGAAGACGAACAGGCCGCGTTTTTCGAGGCCCGGATCGACACCATGCGGCGGCATGTCCTGGCGATAGCCGAGCCGCTCCGTCTGGTGATAGCGCAGCCCGGTCGGGCCTTGCCAGGTGCCGTCGGCGATCGTGGTGGAGGAGCCGGTGGCGGCGAGGTTTGTCGTCACCACCGCCCACAGGCCGCCCGTCGTCAAAAGCCTCTCCTGGCCGAACTGGTTGGTCTTGAGCTTGCGGGCAAAGACGATCTTGTCCAGGCGGACCTCGAAGCTGCGTGCCCGCACCGTGTCGTGCATGGCGCCATCGACCGGGATCGGCGCGGTGAGGTCGGGATAGTGCGGCTTGGAGCCCTGCATGCCATAGCTCAGCGCGACTGTGGCGGCGAGAATCACGAGATTGCCGAGGACGCGGATTCTCATGATCCGCTCCCGGGCGTCTCTGTCGCCGGCACATCGGCGACCGGCAAGGTGACGGTGCCGAGACGATAAGGATTGTACCAGCCAGGCGTGCCGTAGAGATTGTCGCGCGGCTTGAAGATCTCGGCGGTAATGCCGAAGGCGAGCGTTGGTGGGACGGTCGCGTCGCCGGCCAGCGGCCAGACATAGGCCATGCGCTCGGTCATGCCGGGGTGCAGTTCCGGCGTCAGCGTCGCATCACGGGTCAGCGCGATCATCGGCTGAACGTCGGGCAGATCGATCCCGTCCGGCCTGAAGACATCGAAATAGGCCTTGTCGGATTGGGCGGTGCGGTTGGTCATGTCGGCTTCCAGCACCAGCGCCTTCTGGCCGGGCTTCAAGGGCACGCCATGGACCCTGGCATGGCTGACATAGGCGCGCACCGGCTGCACGCGCCAGCGCCCGGCATCGATGGCGGTGTCCGGCGGCAATTGCGGCGGTGCGTGAGCGGGCAGGGCGCCGAAGGCTTCCATCAGGCCGGCGACGAACAGGGCGGCAATGGTTCCCGCGCCGGCCGTTATCCAGGTCTGAACTCTTGAGCGGGCAGTCTTCAACATTCCAAACTATGCACGTAGAACGAACAGCCACCCGCAGGCAATGTAGAAAGAAAAGGCCGCTGATGGAACCCGCAAATGGCTGGTCCAGGCGTGCCTGCCTCAGGCTGCTTCGAGCGCCCACAGACGGTGTGCGTAGCGGCGGAAGAAGCGCGCCACGAGCCGCTGCTGCCTGGCCCGGACCAGATCGGGCAGGCGACGCTCCTGGCGCCAGCGCGGCATGTTGCGCCAGCAGGCGATGAAATGGGCGGTGTCCTCGATGGCTTCTTGCGCCGTCAGCGCAGGGCCGATCGCGGCCAGGAACAGGAGTTCCGCCTGCTTCAGTTCGTCGATGACGGCCTTGCGCCTGAAATGGTCGTGGCGGGCGTGAGCGATGCCGTTGCGGCGGATCGCCTCGAAGGCTTGGAGCAAAGCGGGGCTGTCGCCGGTGTAACCGCAGGCGCGGGCGAAATCGGCGTCATCCATCATGGCTCCCCGGTCTGGCGCGGCGATCGCCGGCCGACTCACATTTGTGAGTGAATATAAGCATAACTCAAAAATACGGAGAAGAGAAACTTTTGGGAAAGTCTTGAAAGTGCGACTCGACTCTCCGTGCAAAACGCGGGAATATAAGAACAAATCACGAACAAAAGGCGAGGAGGGGCGATGGCGCTGCCGGGCAGGGAAGCAGTAATGGCGCAGGTCGCCTCGATCTCCGTCGAGTGCGCCGATTGCGGCCGCAACAGGTGGTGGCGGCCCGATCAGCTGAAGCGGTTCGGGGTGAATGGCAAGACGCCGCTGGCTGTACTTTCGGGCCGCATCGTGTGTTCCGCCTGCCGCGCCGACGGGCTGCCGGGTACGGCGGTGTCGATCCAGGCCGCGTTCATCGACGAGCGCCAGCGCGTCCGCAGCGAAGCGCAAATGCTGAGCGACCGCGAGGTGCCGCTGGAGGAATCGAGGCGGGCTTGATGGGGGCGGTGGCGCTGGTTCTTCCTTCTCCCCTTGTGGGAGAAGGTGGATTGGCGCGTAGCGCCAAGACGGATGAGGGGTGTGTTCCAGGGAACGCCGACGTCTCGTCGCTATCGATCTCAAGAATGGTCTAATGGGGTGAAGAGTGCAAGATCTTCTGCGTCTCATTCCGTCACGCACCCCTCATCCGTCTCGGCGCTGGCGCGCCGATCCTCCTTCTCCCACAAGGGGAGAAGGAAAGGGCGCTCCTCTAATACCCCAGCAGTTCCTTCAGCGGGATAACCCGCCAGACGTGTTTGATGGCGTAGCGGTTGAAGGTCAGTGTCTTCGGCGGATTGTACTGTTCGACCACCAGTTCGCCCGCGGTGCGCTTGACCAGCTTCTTGATGAAGGCCTTGCCGTTGCGCTCGTTCTCTTCCGGGAAGGTCTCGATCACCACATGGTCGCCAGGGACGGCATCGCGGCCGCCGCAATAGAGCATTTCGCCGGGCTCGTAGCGCGGCACCATGGAATCCGAAAGCACGTGCAGTGCAAACACCTTGCGCAGATGCGCGATACCGGGCGGGCGCTGGACATAGCCGGCAACCTCGCCGTTGAATGTGAAGTCGCCATCGTCGCCGCCAACGGCCGCGCCCAGCAGCTCGATATCCATCGGTCCGGCGGGCAGGGGTGCGGCATCGGTGACGATCTCGGCGTCGGCCACCGGACCGGCATCGTCGAGGAAGACGACCTGCCCTTGGCCAAGCGCTACCGGGTCGATGCGCAGGAAGGCGGCGGTCTTCAACAGGTTCTCGGTCTTGGGCAGATTGCGGCCGGTTTCCCAATTGCCGACGGCGGCGACATCGGTGTCGTTGTGCTCGGCGATGTGGCGCATGACCAGGCCGCGTTGCTTGCGCGCCTGGCGGATCGCCGCCCCGACCTTGATCGACAGTTCCGTTTTTGCCATGGCACCCATGTGAGCGATGAAAGCTGCTCTCGTCTATGAAAGAATGGCTTGCATCTGTTTTTGAGTTATGCTTATATCTGGTCATGCAAAACCTGTCCAGCTTCGATGGCGCGGTAGCGCCGGCCTCTTGCGAGGCGCATCCGGCGGCTGAAGTCGCCAGCCATTCCCTTCCGCTCCGGCCGTCCTCCTCCCCGGCCGGAGCGAAGCCCGAGGCTCCGTGCTTGACTGCACCAGCCTCGGGTCCGGTCCGCCCTTCAGCGGCGACCGGAACGGCCGGAGCCGCCGCTCCCCTCGGCTCCGGCCCCCAATTCGACGCGTGTGTCTTGCCCGGGCGATCCTGCATCCGCACGCAGGACGGCACCGTCATCCTGCTGGAGCCCGCAACGGGCAGGGCGGTGTCCGCCTCCGATAGAAAGACGGCCGAGGCGCGGCTTGCGCGCCTCGCCGGGCAATCGATCCGCTCCGGCTGATCGCCGGCGAGAAGCCGGCGCTCGCATCGAACACCCTGACCGCGGCCCAGACCGGGCCCGAACCCGACGCCTGGACAGCGGCGCGCTTTGAAGCGTGGCCGAAGGCGAACCTTTGGATGGAGCCTGGAAATGGCAAGCTATACAGACGCCGAACTGCAGGAGATCGCCCGCTGGCTAAAGGAGGGGCTTTCGGCCTCGAGGATCGCCGCCGCGTTCAGTGCGCTGCGCGGCAGCCCGGTTTCGCGCAACGCCATCATCGGCATCGTCCACCGCAACGCCATGCTGGGTGCGGTCGGCTTTGCCAACCGCGGGGGACCGCCGGCCAGCGTCAAGCGGGTTGCGGTGAAGAGCAGGCGACAAGACCGAACGCGGGCAAAGAGCAGGGCCAACGGCAAGGTTGCCGCTGAAAAATTGCCCGACGCACAAATTGCCGGGGGCGGCGCCACTCGCAAAATCCAGACCAGGCCTGATCCTTCGCCGGCCTGGCTGCCGACGCGTCGGTTGGTGCGCGAGGTGGGTGTGCTGATCGCCGATGGCGAGGCCTATCGCCTGGAGGTGCCGGCGCCGCAGCGCGCACCCATCGGCCGGCAGCCGCATGGCGTGGCGATGCGGTTCATCGACTGCCTGTTTTCCCGCTGCCGCGCGCCGCTGGACATGGCGCTGCAGGAAGACCCCGAGAAGGATGCGCCGGGCGGCCGGCCGGGCGCCGACATGCTGTGCTGCGGCATGCGCACCAAGGCGCTGAAAAGCTATTGCAGCTATCACCAGGCGCGATTCCAGCGACGGGTTGCCGGGTAACGCCGGGATGAGTGAATGGACGCTAACGCAAATCGTGCAGGTATCCGCCAGCCGGCGAATTCTGAGGATTTCAAATGAAACAGGCCCGGCACGAACGAACTCTCGCGGCCCTATTTCGGCATCTGCCGTCCCTGCTTGGGCAGGCGGCTTTGCGCTGTCCGGGCCTCGAGCGTCATCGCCGGACCGTTGTCTCCAACCAAAATGCCGGCGACACGGGCAAAGCCGGTGAACACTTTTATCGCATCGGATTCCGAGATCTGCGCGGCAATGGCCGCGCTGCAGGCGTTGAGCGCGCTGCGGTAGACGTGGCCGCGCCGCTCGATCGGCCAGCGTTGCAGGAAATCGGCGGCGTCGGCCACGTTGTCGATCTCCTCGACATGGCCGTCCAGGCATACTTTAAGCGGCACTCCGGTTTTCATCGTACCCACGGCGTTCACCTTCGGTCGTGCAGTGCGCGCGGCTTTCAAGCCGACGCTCATAAACGCGCGAGACCAGCAGGCGGTTGCATGGCGGTCGGACCTGCCTCACGGGCGGGCGGCGGCGTCCAGCCAGTCATGCGCACGGCTTCTGCGCCTGGCCACCAATATGCCCTGCTGCCCGGCGGCGCGGATGAATGCTTCGAAGGCGGTGCGCGGGCAGCAACTGCCCTCGACCGCCAGCCGCACCAGCCGTGCGGCGTCGAGATAGCCGGGCGAGGTTTTGTCGGGCCATTGCTGCCGAAGCGCCGTCGCGGCATCGGCCACCGAGCCGACCAACATGGTCTTGTTGTCGCAGAAGCGCAGCGTCACGGGCATGAAGGCCGTCATCGGCAATTCTCTCCTTGGAAACGACGCGACACAACGTGCGGGCTGGAGGCTGGTTCCATCAAACCCGACCATGAGCGCGGCGCGGAGGCGGGCATCAGCGAACGGCCGTTCATGCCGCTCCCCGTCTCCGATTTCGTCGGCGACACGATGTCCTTCTCCACCGCACGAACGGTGGCGAGGCGCGGGGCGCAAGCGCTCGCGAAGCTGGCGGGATGATCATCCCGCCAGCCTCTCCAACCACCCCAAGAACCCCAAGGACCCAACCAATGCCCAAGAAAGCCAAAACCGCCAAACCGCAGGCGCCGAAACTGCCGAAGGGCGAGGCCGAGCAGGTGCGTATCCGCCGCGAGGTCGGCCATGATTTCGCGCTAAGGGATGACGCCTTCGGCCGCAAGCGGCTGAACGCCGGAACGCACGAGGCACGGCGCGTCTACGAGGTGTCGAATGACGGTTTCACCTCCACCGGCGGCATCGTGCGGGTGCGCAATGTCGATCCGCTTCTGGGTATCACCTCGCTGTCGCGCCAGCAGCGCGAGGCCGGCCAGCGTTACCGCGAGGACTTCCAGTGCAGCCAGCAGGCGAGCGTCAAGCCCATGCGCTGGACGGAACGCGTCGACGGCGGTCGCCAGGGCGGCGGCATTGCCGACAGCGTGCTGGACGCCGGCCGCGCCAATGCCGCCGCCACAAGGGCGCTCGGCCACTGGGAGGTCGCCGCCGTGGTGCAAAAGGTCTGCTGTGCGGGCGGGTCGGTCAAAAGCCTGGCCGAACAGACCGGCGAGGGCAGGGATGTGGTGACGAAGCTGTTGAAGGTGGGGCTGGATCTGCTGGCGGTGCACTATGGGATGATGATGGGGCGGTGAGGGTGAGATAATGGCGCAAAAACCCGACCGGCAGATGCCGGCCGGGTCAGTTGCAGAAGGTCAGGTCATCGGCAGACGCGGATTTCCTCAACGATCCTGTGGTGGTGGCGCCAGTGTCTGACCAGTTCGATGTGGCAACGGTGGTGCCGATAGTAATAACCCCGGTGGTGCCGGTACGGTCTATAGCCGCTATCGTAGTCGTCGTCGTAGGGGCTATAGACGTAGCGACTGCCATAGCCACCGTAATAATCATTGCCGTAATAATCGTTATAGCCGCCGCCGATGCCGATAAAAACGTGACTGCGCGCATCCGCGGGGGCGATCATCGCCGCCGCCGAAGCAATGGCGATAACCGAGACGAGTAGGAGCTTCTTCATGGCTGCCTCCTTTTCAAGGTTTGCCTAATATAAACTCCCGAGATGCAGCCTCGTTCCGAAAATTCGCCAGCTGTGACGAACCAGGTGTTCACCAGGGAGCCCGATGCAATGGGGCGGTGAGGGGGCGGGGGAGCAAAGGTTTGTCGCGCTTCCAATCCCTTGGAAGACGGCTTCGCTCAAGACGTCAGAAAACGTGTCTTGGCTACCGAGCCCAATCCACGTCGATTTCGGTTGGCTTTGGCGGCCGAAATCGACGCAGCACGACGAGGCCGACTGTGAAGGTTATGATGTGGATCAGGAGGCCAACATGCCTCCAAGGTTTGGCTGCCTCCAGATTCCCATCCGCGTAACGCTCGACCACAGGGGAGAAGGAAAGAGCGTTCTTCCATCTCCCTAAAACAGCGCCTTCTCCAGCGGCCCTTCCAGCGTTTTTGCGAACGCTGTCGCCAGATGGTGCCGGTCGCGGAAGGCGAGTTTGCCGTTGATGAAGACATGGCATTCGGTGGCGCCGCAGAAGCGGTCGGTGAGGTCGACGTAGAGAGTGCCGGGCACGCTTTTCACCACGGCGCGCTCGGCAGCCGCGACGCCGTCATTGGCGGCTTCGGTCCTTGGCGTGTCGCAGCGCGAGGGCGCCTCGCGCCACCACAAGGCGCGGGCCACGCAGGAGTCGGCGAAGCTGTCGCTGATCGGCGTGTCGCGGATGACGGCGGTCTCGACGCCGGCCTGGCTGAAGGCCTGCAAGGTGGAGCGCAGGCCGGCCTGCCAGCGCGCGGTCTCGGCTTCGCGGCTGGCGTCGGGCATGTCGCGGGTCAGATTGCCGAAAGAGAATTCCGAGATCACCACCAAGCGCGGCTTGCGGCGGATGATTTCTCCAATCGCCTGTTCGCGCCAGGCGTCGCATTCGGTGTAGTAGCGCTTCAGCACCGCGTTGAAGGTCGAAAGCCGCGAGGCCCGGCACGACGATTTGAGGTAGGTGACCACTTTGGTGTTGTTGCGTTTGGCCGCCTCTACCAACGGCGTCGACCAGTGGTCGGCATGCGAATCGCCGAACAGCACGATGGTGTGGGCCGCATCGGCTGGGCCGAATGCACAGGGTTTCGGCTTCACCGTGTTGAAATCCAGCAGGCAGCTCTTGTCGAGGGCGCGCGCGGTTGAGGGCTGCTCGGCCGCCTGCTCGATGCCGCGCTGCGCGGGGTCGATGTTGCGGGTGGCCAGATGCGCGTTGGCATAGGCCACCGCCACGCCGGCACCCGTCAGCGCCAGCGCGGGTGCCAACGCCCGGGCGCCGGCCGTCAGCCAGCCGAAACGCCGTCCCGGGTTCTCGATCAGGTGATAGCTGAACACCGACAGCGCCAGCGCCAGCGCGCCGCATCCGAGGCGTTGCGGCGCATTGAGATCCGGCACCAGCATTTGCGCATAGACGATCACCGGCCAGTGCCAGAGATAGAGCGAATAGGAGAGCGCGCCGATCCATTGCAGCGGCGGCAGCGACAGTGCGGCGGCGGGCGCCCGCCAGCCTGTCAGTTCCCGCTCGCCAGCGCCGCTCAGCAGCACCAGCACCGTGCCGGCAACCGGCAACAGAGCGTACCAGCCGGGGAAGGGCAGGTCTTCGCTCAAGCAAAGGTAGGCCGCCGCGATCAGCGCCAGGCCGAGCCAGCCCTGCGCAGCCCGCAGTTGCGGCCGGCACGAGGCCGTCGGCGCCAGCGTTGCCAGGCCGCCCGCGGCGAACTCCCAGGCGCGCAGCGGCGAGAAATAGAAGGCCCAGGCCGGCGAGAGGCTGGTCAGCCACAAGCAAGCGGCGAAAGAGGCGAGGCCGGCCACGCCGATCACCGCCACGGCGGNGTTCGCCGGCCAGGGCGCAGCCAGGCGGCGAGCAGAAGCAGCGTCGGCCAGACGAGGTAGAATTGTTCCTCCACCGACAGCGACCAGAAGTGGATGAAGGGGTTGCTCAAGGCATCGGCGGCGAAATAGTCGAATGACCAGCGCAGCAGCCAAAGATTGATTGCGTAGGCGCTGGCATACATGGCGCCGCGCGAATAGAGCGCCTGTTCCTGCGGCGCCAGGATGAAGTAGCCGACAGCCAGCGTGACCAGGATGACGAACAGGGCGGCGGGCAGAAGGCGCCGGGCGCGGCGGGCATAGAAGCGCCAGAGGTCGAGCCTGCCGGTCTCCGTGATCTCCTGCATCAGATGCGTGGTGATCAGCCAGCCGGAAATGACGAAGAAGATATCGACGCCGGCGAAGCCGCCGGGCAGCGCCGTAAGGCCGAAATGATAGGCAACGACGCCGCCGACGGCGAGCGCGCGCAACCCTTGTATGTCTGGCCGGAACGATGCCGACACGAGGCCTCCTTCGTGCAAGCCCAGCCCGCTAGCCCAGCTCGATTGCAATGTCGGCCGGGCCGGACGATATCGCAATGCAACAAAGTTATCGCAATGCAACATGGCCAGAAAAAGGAGGCCAGCGCCACAGGGCAGCGGAGCGGCAAAGGCGTACGGCGGCGGACGAGCACCAATGCCCGACAGTCACAAAAACAGCCCCGCGAACGGGGCTGTTTGCCTGTTAAGGCGACCGGCGGGTTACTTGCTGCCGCCGTTCTGCTTCACGCTGCTGCAGAATTCAGGATGGGTGTTGGTGGGGTTGGCGTTCTTGGCCTCGTCGGCGCAGGCCGTCATCATCGCGGTCTGGTCTTCCGGCGTCAGGGCCTTCCAGGCTTTGACGAAGTCGTCGTTGCTGCGCAGCGTCTTCATGCTGGAGTCGGTGTAGAAGGGCTGCATCTTGGCCGGGTCGTCGAGAGCGGACGTGCCGGTATTGCCTGCGGCAAGAGCCGAGCCAGCGACCATAGAAAGCGTCATCGCGCCAAAACAGATCATCTTGATGTTCATGGTAGGATCCTTCCCTGTTGCCTTATGACCGCATAAGCAACGGTCAGGCCCGGAACGGGGTCGGGATAGGGAAAGTTCCGATGACACGCCGGAAGCGGTGGGGATTTATCGAAATATATTTTTGGAAACCTTTCGACGATTTTTTCGTTCTTTTGCAAGTGATCGCCGTGGCACCAGCGCGCGGGATGTTGTCGCCTGACGCAAGGTAGTCACCGGTCCAAGTCTAGGATGCTTCGACCTTCTTCCGCGGTTGAGCCAGCGTGCGCGCGGCATCCGCTCCCGCCGCTAGAATGCGGTCCGACAATTCCGTTCCTTCCACCGCGCGAGACAATTGAAGGGCGCCGATGAGCGAGGCGAAGACGCCCAGCGCCGCACCTTCCGGATCACGGATGCCCGGCGGCAGGTCCTTCGCCAACTGGCGCACCAGGGTCAGCAGCCTTTCGGTGTAGAAAGCGCGTGTCTCCGGCGGCTGACGCGCGATTTCCGGCAGCAGCGCGGCGGAGGCACAGCCGGTCTGCGGATGATCGCGGTGCTCGGGCGACAGATACATCGCCAGGGCCAGTTCCAGGCCACCAGAGGCAAGCACATCCTGCAATTGCTGCGACTGAGCCTCCAGGGCCGAGGCCACGCTCTCGCGTACGAGGTCGGCCTTGGACTGGAAGTGCGGATAAAAGGCGCCGTTCGTCATCCCGGCGTCGCTCATGATGCTGGCCAAGCCGGAGGCGGCGATGCCGTCGCCTCGGAAGCGGTGGGAAGCGACCTCCATGATCCGGCTCCGTGATGCATCCTTCCGGCCTTTGTCATAGCGCATGATCGTTCCTTCCCGTTTTCCTATTGCATTATGATCATAATGTGATATTACGATCATAATTCAATTGCCGATCACAGGCAAGACCTCTTACGTTTGGAGCCTTTAGAATGAATCGGAATTCGGGAAAGACCGCTGTTGTGACCGGCGCCTCCTCAGGAATTGGCCGTGCCAGCGCCGAGATTTTGGCACGCGCCGGCTTCACTGTCTTCGGCACCAGCCGCAAGGCGTCCAGCCAGAGGTCGAACGGGATATCGATGCTGGTTTGCGACGTGACCGACGACGCGTCTGTCGCGTCCCTGGTCTCAACTGTCCTCGGCAAGACCGGCCGTATAGATCTCTTGGTCAACAATGCCGGCGTCGGGCTGCTGGGAGGCGCGGAAGAATCCTCGGTCGCGCAGTCGCAGGCCCTGTTCGACGTCAACCTGTTCGGCGTCATGCGCATGACCCACGCGGTGCTGCCGTCGATGCGCCGGCTGGGCGAAGGGCGCATCATCAATATCGGCTCGATCCTGGGACTGGTCCCGGCACCGTATTCGGCCCATTATTCAGCCGTCAAGCACGCGCTCGAAGGCTATTCGGAATCGCTCGACCATGAGGTTCGCGCCTTCAACATACGCGTTTCGGTCATCGAACCTGCATTCGTGCGCACCGTGTTCGACCAGAACGGATTCGAGCCCGATTCCGTCCTGCAGGACTATGATGAGGCGCGCGCAGGGTTCGAGGCATTGCTTCGCGACGTGATGCCCAAGGCGGATCCGCCGGACGTCGTGGCGAAGGTGGTTCTCCGGGCCGCGACCGACAGGCATCCACGGCGGCGCTACACCGCCGGCCAGGCAGCGCGACAGGTCAGCATGCTGCGCCGGTTCGCGCCGGCCGCGATGTTCGACAAAATCCTGCGCAAGCAATTTCGCCTGCCTGTCTGAACGAAGCGAGCGACTTAACGCATAGGCGATATGCAAATCCGGTCTGTTTAGTGCCGGCCATCGAAATCATTTTAGAAAGAAAACATGATGAAAGCCTCTGTTGTCGACAAGTATCAAAAGAAGGGTGCCCTGCGGCTCGCCGAAATGCCGGAGCCCGAGTTGCGGGACAATGATGTCCTGGTCGAAATTCACGCCGCCGGTATAAACCTTCTCGATTCCAAGCTCCGGGATGGTGAGTTCAAGCTGATTTTGCCCTATCGCCCGCCCTTCGTCCTGGGCCATGACGTGGCCGGGATCGTCGTTCGGGTCGGATCGAAAGTCCGCAAATTCAAGCCCGGTGACGAGGTCTATGCGCGGCCACGCGACGGCCGGATCGGCGCGTTTGCCGAATTTATCGCGATGGATGAAGCCGACGTGGCGCTGAAGCCCAAAAACCTCAGCATGGAAGAAGCCGCCTCGATTCCGCTCGTGGGCCTGACCGCTTGGCAGGTTCTGGTCGAAACAGCCGGGCTGAAGAAAGGCCAGAAGGTGTTTATCCAGGCCGGTTCCGGTGGCGTGGGAACCTTCGCCATCCAGCTGGCGAAGCATCTCGGTGCGATCGTCGCGACGACGGCGAGCGCGGCGAGTACAGATCTGGTGAAAGGCCTCGGAGCCGATATCGTCATCGACTACAAGAAAGACGATTTCGAGAACGTCCTGCAAGGCTACGACGTCGTCCTGAACAGCCAGGACGCCAAGACGCTCGAAAAATCCCTGCATGTGCTGAAGCCGGGCGGCAAACTCATCTCCATTTCCGGTCCGCCGGATCCCGGATTTGCAGCCAAGCAGGGCTTGAACATGGTTCTGAAGCTGGTCCTGCGCCTGCTGAGCCGCGGTATACGCAGCAAGGCCAGGCGCGCGGGTGTCGGGTATTCGTTCCTGTTCATGCGGGCGCAGGGCGATCAGCTGGGTAAAATCACGTCGCTCATCGAATCCGGCATCATACGGCCCGTCATGGACCGGACTTTTCCGTTCGAGAACACCAACGAGGCATTGGCCTATGTCGAAACCGGGCGAGCCAAGGGCAAGGTCGTCGTCAAGATCAGATAAAGAGAGCGTTCGGCGAACCGCTCTGCCTCCTTGTCTTTGCGCAGTTGCGGGCACGAAAGCGTTGCTTCAGCCGGCCGGCGCGGTCTCGATCTCCTGGAGATAAAACGTCTTGCTCGGCTGCAGATGGTCGACGCAGAGCTGCGCCAGCACCCAATTGTCCCGGCGCTTCATCGCCTCGATCATCATCCAGTGGTGTTTTCGCGAGACGTCCAGCTTTTCCCTGTCGGCCAGCGAATTGGCTCGCACCGGCAGGCTAAGGCGCATGTAGTGCTCGATCGAAGAGACGAGATAGGCGTTGCCGCAGGCCGAGAGCATGGTGAGGTGGAAGCGGTCATTGGCCTCGTGGATGCCGCGCAGATAGCCGTTATCGATATGGCCGCCATAGATATCGTGGATCTCCATCAGCTCCGCGATCAGCGCATCGCTGGCCGGCAAGCGGATCATCAGCGCGGCCTGGCGCTGCAGCATTTCGCGCACCTCGTAGATCTGCCGCACCTCGTCGGGTGAAAGCCGGCGCACCATGGCGCCCTTGTTGCGCTCACGCGTGACGATGCCGAGTTTTTCCAGCTGGTAAAGCGCCTGGCGGATGGTGTGGCGAGACACAGGGAAACGGGCGAGCAGCACGTCCTCGACCAGCCGCTCGCCCGGCGCCAGCCGGCCGAAGATGATGTCCTCCTCCAGCGCATGCACTGTATCGGCTTCCTTGCCGCCATAGTCGAAGGCGTTGAGCATCGCGAACCCTTGTGTTCTCATTGGCCCAGGCCAACCTCTCATTGGCCAGCAATGCTACTCTAGCGCTCACGCACAAGGCTTACCACAAGCTGGTCGACGCCCGGGTCATCGAGGCTGACAACTCTGGACATCTGCAGCGCCTGCCTCAGGCTGATCCTGCCAACCTGCTGGCGCATGATGACCGGTACGCAGACCGGGCCCACCGCGGTCAGAATGAAGGCGTTGCCGACCAGGACCGGTTCAGAGAAGGGCGCCCACTGGACGGCGACGATCGACGGTTCGCCGGTTTGGCGGCGGTTGATGCCGGCGAAGTAGATCCAGTTCAGGCGCGAGATCGCCACGCCATAGTGCCAGCCCGGCGCCCGCGCTCCGTCCTGGCGATGGCCTTCGGCCCACCGGGTCACGCGCCTGAAGGTCACCAGCTCGGCCTCGCGCCGCACGAAGGTGACCGACCGCATCAGAAGGTCGGGACGGTCGGGAACCGAAAAATAGGTGAAGTAGGTGCCGCCGGCGATGGCGGGAGAAGGGCCTTGCACCATGTTCTCGTAGAGCTTCTGGTGGAGCGGCGGCAGGGCAGGGTGTCCGGGCGCTGCAACGTCCGGCGCCCGGTACAGTTCATCCTCCTCGATGCGGAAATAGTCGCAGATCAGTCGCGCCGTGGCCCGATTGGGCACGCTCTTGCCTTGCAGGTAGCGCTCGAACTGCGAGCGGTTCATGTTCAATCCGCGGCACACGGCGGCGATCGACGCATGGCCGCTGACCAAGCGTCTGAGATTCGCGGCAAGATTCTTGCGGATTGGCACGACACCGCCCCGACAGACGTCCGAACCATTATTCAGTAAGTGCTTATATTCCGCCAATCTCGCACAGGATCGTGCTGCCGCGAATGGGACCTTCGACCAATACCGCACGACGGGCGGGCCAATACGAAAAGGCCCGCCACCGACGCGACTCGTGGCGGGCCTTCTGGAGTAGACCGGGCTCGCCTTCGCCCGGCTGTTTTAAGAAACCGCGCAGCGGGACGATCGTTCCATCAGAAGAAGCCCGCTACTTTGGGGGAAGTGGGCTTTCTCCATTCTGGCCAGGGCCAGGTCTTCGATGTGCCAAGTCTTCGATGTGCCAAGTCTTCGATTCAGTGCGGGCATACCGAGATCGGACAGGCGACCGCGGTGACCGCCGACAGCCTGTCGCGCTTCACCAGAAGCGGCTTCTGGTAGGTCTTTTTCATTTGAATCCCCCATGCCCCGATGCGCCTGACGTAAGCCCCCGCGTCCGGTTGTTGTCAAGTTGCCTCTAAAATAAAGAGACGCCCGCCAGGCGAAGCCTGGCGGGGTGTTGATTGGAGGAGTGACGGATCGAATGGGAGACGATCCGACTGAAAAACGCAAAGGCCGGATAAAGGTTCCAACGATCCGGGCCGCGCGCGCAGGTCAGTCTCCGCACTGGGAGATCGGACAGACAAGCGCCGTCACCGAGGACAGTTTTTGGCGCTTCAGAAGCGTCGGCTTTGCATAGCTTTTCTTCATTTTGTTCCCCTTTGCCCAAGTTTACCAGCTGGACTTGACGCTCAGGAAAGGGCCGATGTCAAAACGTTTCGTCTCCTGCAGCCCCGCACTCGTCGGAATTTCAGTTCTTGCTGATGCTAAAATCACGCACAGCAGCCGCAAAGCCGGTGGTCGTGGCCGTGATCTCGTTCTCGTCGGTCTGCTTGCCGCGTCTCGGCCTAGTTCCTGTCCGCCGGCTTCGAGCGCATCCTCGACACGGTCTCGCGCTCGGCGCGCTTGGAGCGCAGCGGCGGCAGGCCGCGGTCGATCAGGTCCATGTCCTCCAGCACCATGTCGCCCATGCGCTTGAAGGCGATGTCGAGCGCGCCGGCGCGGTGGGCGGAGCGCAGGAAGCCGGGGATGGCGCGGACGGGATGATCCTGCGCCAGTGGTTCCTCGGGGAAGACATCGCTGGCGGCGACGATGTGGCCGCTCTTGACCGCCGCCATCAGCGCTGGGAAGTCGACCACGCCGGCGCGGCTCAGCAGGATGAAGGCGGCGCCCTTGCGCATGCTGGCGAAGGCCTGGCTGCCCAGAAAGCCCTGGTTCTCGGAGGTCACCGAGGCGACGACGAAGACGAAGTCGCTCTGCGACAGCACGTCGTCGAGCGAGGCCGGCTCGACGCCGTTGTCGATCAGGATCGACGGCGGCAGCCAGGGATCGAACACTTTGGTGCGGGTACGAAATCCCGAGAGCAGGCGGTTCAGCGCGCGGCCGAGATCGCCGAAGCCGATGATGCCGACATCGGCGCCTGAAAGCAGCCGCGCCGTCAGGTTGCCGTCGCCGCCCCATAGCTCCTTGCCCTGTCGGAAGGCGAGGTCGGCATCGACGATGTTGCGGGCAAGGTTGAGCGCCATGGCAAGGCCAAGCTCGGCTACCGGCTCGGCGAAGACGAGACCGGTGGTGACGACATGGATGCCGCGGGCAAACAGCGTCTCGTAGGGCATGTTGTTGATGAGGTTGGTCTCGACATTGAAGACGCAGCGCAGCGCCTTCATCTGCGCCAATGTTTCTTCCGAGATCGGCGGCTGGCCGATGATGTAGCGTGCCCCGGCCAAAACATCGGCCGGCAGTTTGGCGACACCGTCGGCGGTCGTCTCGACGACGCGGTAGTTCGCCTTGAGACGTGCCAACTGCGGTGGCGTGAAGATCAGCTCGAGCGTGCGTGGTTCCGGCGCGCTGATGACCAGCGGCAAATCCTTGCTTGACATGACGATTCCTCCCGGCGCGATCCTCGTCGCGTTCTCGGCGAGCAAAATACCGCCAGTGAAACGATTTACAACCACGAAAAATCGATTTACTTATTTCGGCAGCAGGTAAATGCGGGGCCTGCCCTCGGAGGAGGAGCAATGGCGCACAAGCAGGCCCAGCAGCGGCGTCCGTCGATCCACGACGTGGCAAGCCGCGCCGGCGTGTCCGCGGCCACCGTTTCCAAGGTCATGGCCGGCGTCACCACGGTGAAGCCGGAAAATGCGCAGCGTGTCTTCGATGCCGTCGAACAATTGGGCTACCGCGTCGATCCGCTGGCCTCCGACATGCGCCGGGCCAAGCGCCGCATCATCGGCGCCATCATGCCTGAATTCGAAAGCGAATTCTTCGGCCAGATGCTCACCCAACTCGAAAGCCTGGCAGAGCAGCGTGGCTACACGCTGGTGGCGGCGTCGAGCCGCGAATCCGAGGCGCGCGAAACGGAAATTCTCGCCCGCATGCATGACTGGCGGGTCGCCGGCGTCGTGCTGGCGCCGGTGCGCAACGAGCATGGCCCGGCAGCTGCGTTCATGAAGGCCAATGGCATGACCGGCGTGCTGATCGACCGTGTGCTCTCCGACGACGCCTTCGATACGGTCTCCGCCGACAGTGCCGCGGCCAGTGCCGAGGTGGCGCGCGACCTTCTCGGCAAGGGTCATCGTCACATATTGGTGGTCGGCCTCGGCGAACAGGCGGCGACGGTGCGCGCGCGCCTCGACGGCTTTCGCGCCACGGCGCTCGGACTGGCGCCGGATGTGCGCATCGATGTCGTGCTCGCCGAGACGGACGTCGAACCGCTGCGGGCACAATTGCGCGACTATTTTGCAAAAGGCGAGCGCCCGACGGCCGTATACTCGCTGTTCCTCAAGGGCACGCTGGTTGCGCTGTCCGAATTCCGCCGCCGTGGCTGGCATTGCCCCAACGACATTTCGCTGATCGGCTTCGACGACGCCGAATGGATGCAGGTGACATGGCCGGCCATCGCCGCCGTCGTGCAGCCGGTGCGCCAGATCGCCGGCCATGCGATGGATGCGCTGTTCGCCCGGATCGAAGGCAAGGAGGGGCCGCCGACGGCGCGGCTCGAGCCTTGCCGGGTCTTGATGCGGGAATCCGTTGGCAACGTCCCGCGTTCCGGGTGAGGCTGAGATGAACGTTTTTGGACTGCACACATTTGCCATTGCGCCGGTCTGGGACCTGGACCTGATCGAGCCGCAGATGGAGCGGCTGAAGAGGCTCGGCATCGGCCTTTTGGAAATCCCGCTGCTGCGCCCTGAAGAGATCGACACTCTGCGCACGCGCGCCTTTGCCGAACGGTGGAATGTCGAGCTTATTCCTTCGCTTGGCCTGCCTGCTTCACTCGACGTGGTGGCGCGGCCTGACGAGGCGCTGGCCTTCCTCGAACCGGCCTTTGGCGTCTGCGAGGCGGTGGGCAGCGGAGCCCTTGGCGGCGTCACCTACGGCACGATCGGCAAGACCACGGGCCGCGCGCCGACGGCTGGCGAAATCGACGGCATGTGCCGCTTCCTGGTGCGCGCGGCCAAGGCCGCCAAGGGGCATGGGCTGAAGCTCGGCATCGAGCCCTGCAACCGTTACGAGACGCATCTGATCAACCGCGGCATCGACGCGGCGCGGATTATCGAGCGCGTCGGCGCCGACAACATCTTCATCCATCTCGACACCTATCACATGCATATCGAGGAGGAGAGTTTCGAGGCCGGCTTCCGCGCGGCGGCGCCCTATCTCGGCTATGTCCATGTCTCGGAAGCCAATCGAGGCGTGCCGGGGCGCGGCATGCTCAACTGGGCGGCCTGCATGAAGGCCATATCAGAGATCGGCTACAGCGGCGCCATCACGCTCGAAAGCATGAACAATGTCGATGTCGACATTGCCGGCGGGCTCGCCGTGTGGCGGCCGGTGGCGGAAAATCCCGACGATGTGATTGGCGTGGGGCTGCCGTTCCTACGCGAGGAAGCGAGGAAGGCTGGGCTGCAGTTGGGGTGAGGACACCGATCGAAGCTGTGAGAGTCGTCCTTGCACAATTGACACAGCGCCGCGAAGCGGTTCTTCTGGTGCAGCATTCAACGCGGAGGGCACCATCCGGTGAAGAAATACGAGAAGCCAAGCTGGCAGAAGCGGGAAAGGCTTTCGGCCGTGTCGGCCGCGCCGGCGACGTCACCCGGTTCGAAGCCGCCGCCCTGAGCGGCCTGGCGCATTGGCCTTTCGAAATGCGAGGCGCGATCGGTCGATCGCGCCTTTTGCTTTTGGTGATGGCGTGACGCATCCTGAGACACCAAGGGCTTCCTTTTCCACAGGGACGGGAGAAGGAAAGACACCTCGCTGCCTTCCACGGCGAGACAGGAATCCCTCACGCCATGCCGGGCTGCGGCCGCGATCCCAGATGGCGCACCTTGCGGCCGATGATCATCAACTGGCGCGCGGTGTTGTTGCGCAGGCGCCGGACACGCCATTCCAGCCCGGTTTCGGTGGTGATCCGCTTGGCGTAGAAGCTCACACGCATGCCTTTCTCATCGGAAGTCACTTTCACCGGGTCGTCATAGAAGGCGTCGATCTTGTCAGCCGCCATGCCTGGTGTTTCCAGCCAGCGTGGAATGTGAACCGAGTGAAGCTGATCGACATCGATCATCACCCGCCCGATGCCGACGCCCGGCGTCGGGCATGTCGTGCAGAATGCGTCGCCGATGAAGACGACCCCGTCGCGGCGGTGGCCTTGCGTCGTGGTCAGATTGACCTGCCTGACCTCGACGGGGCTTGCTACTTCGAAGTTGCCGCACTGCGCCGAAATCTCGGGCATCAGTTCGCGTAGCATCTTCTGCGGATCGGCGCGAAAGTCCCTTGTCCATTGTTCGGCGACGGTGCGGTAGACGAACATGTTCGCCCGCATCTTGTTGCCGATCGGAAAGATGGTGAGGTAGGCGACACGGTCCTCGGCCCGCCTGCCGTAGCAGGTAAGTGCCTGATAGGTGCAATCACGCGGCGAGATGGCGAGGTCGAATCCCATCGAGAGCGAGTGGGCCTTGGATTCTTCGATGCGCTCGACGCCTATGGCGCGCCGCACCGCTTCGCTGTAGCCGGTGGCCACTACCAGCAGGCGGGCATTGATGACGGAGCCGTCGGCCAGCACAAGCCGCTGCCGGTCCGGTCCGGTCGAGACCTCGGTTACCTTGCCGACCGTCAATGGCACTTGGGGCGGCAAGGCATCACGCAGGCCGTTGATCAGCGAGCCATAGGAAAATGCGTATTCCCACTTCTTTTCACGTGCGAAGAATTGGCCGAGCCGGAAGACATAAAGATCGGAAAACGGGGTGACGAGCGGCATGACGGTCTTGTCGAGGCCGAGCTTCTCGAACAGCTGCATCTGATCCGCGCCGATCTTCTCGGCCCGGAACTCATCGTGATGAACGCGGTGCGGATCGATCAGCGCCACCTTGCGTCCGGCTTTTCCCAACAGCGTTGCCAGGCTGGTGCCGGCCATTCCGGCGCCTACGATCGCCACGTCGACTTCGGCCGCGCCAGCCTTAGCGATCGTCATTTCATTGCCCTTTCCGCTGGTCATCTTCCGTCTCCACAATCTGTGGTGGGAATATCTTCCCGAGCCAAATCAACCTCAAGCAACCACCGCGAGCGGCTGGTAGTAACCAATGTTCAGGTTAATGACCGCCGCCTCTTTGTTTCCAGCGCGGCGCGATCGCCGAGCCATCGATGAATTCCAGGCCGCCCGCCTCGTTGAGCGTGTGCAACTTGCGGCCACTCCATAGCGCACCAGGGGTTAAGATCGTCTCGACAACCTGCTCCATGCCGGTCAAATCGAGGTGAGCGATGCGTGCGATACCAAGGGCCGCGCCATAACTCCTGCGGCAGTCCTGCACAGGACGCAGCAGGTCGTTGCCGCGTTTGACCATGCGGCCCGCCGGGCGCGCCGAGGCGATGTCGATCAGCACCGGGTTCTTGGGGTGCGGTGTCCACGGCCCGCGAAAGTCGGGCGCCGACCACAGATGCAGCGCGTCGGAGAACGCGCCGCCGCCATCTCGGACGGTGGCGAACAGCCACCAGCGCCCGCCATGCTCGACCAGGGTGGCATCGCTGGCCACGATGTCGGACAGCAGCGTCGCTTCCTTGACCCATCCGCCGGGGAAGGCGGTGGCGCGGTAGAGATCGACCGTGCGGTTGGCGCAGCTTTCCGGCACCATCCAGACCTCGCCGTCGCGCTCGAAGATGAAGGGGTAGGATAGGTGGTAAGGCAGGTCGAGCACGGGCTCCGGTCGGCCAACCGGGCCTGACGGGCCGAACGGCACGGCGGAGATGATGGCCTTGCCGAGACGATGGATATAGTCCTCGACGAAAAGGGTCACCTTTCCCTGGTAGAGGATCGGGAACGGATCGGCGTAGAAGCGGCTGCCGTCGTCGGGCAACACTTGCCAGCCGGTTGCCGGATGTGCGCGCAGGTCGAACAAATCCCGCCCGCCGGTCTCGCGCCAACCGACCTTCCAGTGCGGGGCGTTGTAGCAGAGGTGGTAGATTTTCTGGACGATGCGCCGCGCCAGCGCCTTGCCCGCCCTGACACCGAGCTTGGTGGTAGAGGGTATTTGCGGCGGGACGCCAGCCTGCGCTGGCTCGGGCAGGACGGGTAGGGCGACATGCGCCGCGCCGGTCATTGTTGCGACGATCAGGCTTGCCGTGCGTGCCAGCATATCCTGGAAGGTGGCCAGTGCGATGCCGCCATATTCGGTGCCCAGACGTCCTTCGGCGATAGTGGTGTCATTCTCCTCGATGCGGGCAAGCGGCGTGCGTCCGTCGAGGATCAGCGCCAGCAAGGCTGCTTCGCCGCAAGCGCCGTCATAGGTTACGCGCCAGACGCGGGCTGCTTCCAGCTTCGCGTCGCCACAAAGGTCGATCACCAGGTCCGGTGACGCGGAGGGCTGCGTCGCCTGGTAGGGCGCGAGCGCCGACAGCGGCAAGCGTTTGGCCAGCCCGTTGGCGGGCAGGCCATGAATGGCCGTCTCAAGCTGAAACAGCGCCGCGGCGCTGCCCGGAATGCCGCTTTCGGCCGGCCTGACGTCGACGGAAACCTGCGCCAGCGCCGCCAGGCGCTCCAGCAGGTTCAGGTGAAAGGCACGCAGGCCCTCGCTGTCCAAGCGCAGGCTCACCTGCATGTTGTCGCACCCTTAGCATTCTGACGTTCGGTATCTGGCTGGTCGAAAATTGGGCATTGGAAATTGCCGGACGGGCGGGGTCGGGTGAAAATCTGGCCCATTTCCATTCGCTTCCCGCTCGCCCGCGCCGTGTCAACACACCCGTGCCTTTACTACGCAAACTTCGTGCCAAAAATCTTAAGACTTCCCAATATAATTAACAGTGTTTTAACAGTTCGAGGAATAGCTAGAACCACGCCGCAATTTGATCTTTGCAGGCAGATGGAGTGTTGTCGGAGCGACCCTTGCAATCATCCCTGCTCTCGATGCCGCAACAACACCCTCCCGAGGTGATGCAATACGCTCCGGAGGCAGTGCCGGCGCCGTCTTACGCACCCTCGACCGTCGAACTTGGTGACGTGAAGCGCATATTGGTGCGCCGCCGTTTCCTGATCTTGGCGACCGCCGCGCTGTTGACCCTCGTGACGCTGCTCTATGGGTTGTTTACGCCAGCGCTCTATAGCTCGGTGGCGGAAATCATCATCGATCCGCAAGACCTGCAGGTGGTCAACAACGACGTCAATCCGAGCCGGGTTCCGCCCGATGGCGGCATCACGATCGTGGAAAGCCAGGTCAGCGTCGTCCAGTCGACGGGCGTGTTGCTCAGGGCGATCCAGGCGACCAACCTGACCGAGGATCCCGAATTCAACGGGCAGGGCGGGTTACTGAGCCGTTTGCTCGGCGGCTTGCTAGGTTCAGGATCGGCCGAAACCGACAAGACGGGGAAGACGCTCGATGCGCTGCACCGGGTGCTGGCGGTGAAGCGGGCCGACAAGGTGCTGGTCCTCGACGTGATCGTCACGGCCAAGAGCGCCGACAAGGCGGCAAAGCTCGCCAATGCCATCGCGCAGGCCTACCTGGCCGATCAGGCCGCCGCGCGCGCGAAGATGGCCACGGATGCTTCCGATTCCATCGGCGCGCGGCTGGAGGAACAACGCAAGCGCGTCCAGAAGGCGGAGAATGCCGTCGAGGCCTACAAGTCCGCCAACAACATGGTGATGGCGGCGGGCAATCTGGTCAGCGACCAGGAACTGACCGAGATCAATACGCAGCTTTCGGCGGCACAGAGCCGCACCGCGACGCTGAAGGCGCAGGTCGACCAGCTGCGCAGGTCCGGCGGTGCGCCGGAGGCGACCTCCGAGGCCATGCGTTCCTCGGTGATTTCGAGCCTGCGGACGCAGGAGGCAACGCTTGTCGACCAGGTTTCGCAGCTCGGCACGGAACTCGGGCCGCGCCACCCTTCAATGATCGCGGCGCAGCAGCAGCTGCGCGATACGCGTGCGCTCATCGCGCGTGAACTCGGCCGCATCAGCGCCGCCGCCGAAACCGACTACGAGCGGGCGCTGGCCAACCAGCAGGCGCTCGAAGCCAAGGTCGCCGGCATGAAGAGCAAGTCGCTCGATACCGACCAGGCCTCGGTCAAGCTGCGCGAATTGCAGCGCGATCTCGAGGCGCTGCGCTCCGTCTACGCCACCTATCTGCAGCGGGCGCAGGAAACGCGCGAGCAGGTCAATGTCGACAGCACCAATGCGCGCATCATCTCCAAGGCCATGCCCGCCCTGAAGAAGAGCTGGCCGCCTCTCGCGCTGTTGCTTGTCGGCGCGATCTTCGGCGGTCTGGGCCTGGGCACCGGCCTGGCGCTGATCGCGGAATATTCCTCGCCGACGGTGCTTTCCAGCAATCAGATGCAATCGGCCATCGAAGCCCCCGTGCTGGGCGTGCTGCCGGCAAAGTCGGGCGGCCGCCGCTGGTGGCCTTTCGGCGGCTCGGCCGCACCGGCCAGCCAGAAGATGGATGCGGTCGCGGGGCTGGCGCTCCGGCGCATGTTCTCTTCCGGCCGGCGTCCGCCGAACTGGCCACTGGTGCCTTCGATCCTGGTGACGTCGCCGCCCGAGGACGCCGCGCAGCGCGGCAGGGTGGCGCGCCTGCTCGCCAATGCAGCCGCTGCCCGGGGCAGCCGTGTCCTGTTCATCGACGTCAATGCCGGCAGCCGCCAGAAGGACCCGCAACCCGGCCTGCTCGACGTGCTGCGCGGCGAATACGCCTTCGAGGCGCTGAGCCAATACAGGCCCGGCAGCAATGTCGCGGTGTTGGGCAGGGGCCGGCCGACCGCGGTCTTCCAGGAGGCGCAGGGCGCCTATTTCGCGCAGCACATGCTGGCCCAGGCGAGCCGCAGCTTCGAGCTCGTCGTCATCGATGGCGGTGCGCTGGCCGACAACCTCAACGCCTCGCCGCTGGTGTCCATGGTCGACGAGATCCTGCTCGTCGCCACACTGAATTCGACACCAATGCGCGATGTCACGGCAGCTACGCAGGCCATTTCGGTCATGGGACGGCTGCCGACAGGCGCGATGCTGGTCGACGAGGCGGCCTGACATGGCTGCCGTCCGGGCCACCAACCCGGCAGCCAGCTGGACAGAAGCTGGTCGAGCCGCCGCGCCCCGCGCCGGCAGCTCCGTCGACTTGGTGACCCGCTTCGGATTGGTCGCGACGGTGGCTTTGCTGTTCGCCGTCTCGGGCGGCATGCTATGGCTGGTGGGCTACAATTATGACGGCCTGATCGGCAATCCGGCGACCAAGATCCACCCGTCCACCTATGTATTGGTGCTGGCGTTTGTCTGGCGCTCATGCACGTTCGGCAATCCGGTCGGCTACACTATCCATGTCGCCGACAGGCGGCCGGCCAGTGCATTGCTGGCAGTCATTTCGATCTTTTTGCTGCTCATCGTCATCGTCAGGCAACGCCCCGGCATGGCCGGTATGATCGACACGTTCGTGACACCGGCGCTGCTGGTGATGATGCTGAGCGAGAACGACGAACGGACCTTCGCCCGGCTGCAGACGGTCGTCCATGCGGTCATGACGGCGAATGCACTGCTGGCGCTGTTCGAATTCGCGACCAAGACGCTGATCTTCCCCTACCGGCTCGACGGCGTGATGTTCGTCTCCGACCTGCGCTCGACCGCCCTTCAGGGGCATCCGCTGGCCAATGCCACGATCACCTCGATCTATGTGCTGGCGCTGCTTTCGGGCTCACGATCGCTGTCGATGCCGATGAGGCTCGGGCTGGTCGGGTTGCAATTCGCCGCGCTGGTCGCGTTCGGCGGGCGCTCGGCGATGGTGACGACGATTGTTCTCGGTGGCATCTATTTGCTTATCAGGGGCGTGGCTTACTTGCGGCGAGGACGCATCAGCCTGCCGGGCGCCGCCCTTGCGGTCATGCTCGCCTCGCTGCTGCCGGTCGTGTTCGCCATGCTGTTCTCCTACGGCTTCTTCGATGCACTGCTCGAGCGCTTCGTGTCGGACAGCGGCAGCGCCAATGCCCGCGTCGAAATGTTCGAGCTCTTCAAGCATCTGGAACTGCGCGACCTGATCGTCGGGCCCGATATCGATCTCCTCGAAAGCATGCGCCGCATCAGCGGCCTCGAGCAGGGCATCGAGAATCCGATCATCCGCCTGGTCCTCTACCAGGGCGCGTTCTTCACCTTGCTGATGCTGCTCGGCTTCACCCTGTTCATGCACGAGGTCGCGCGCCGCTGCCATCCCGGCATCTGGCTGCCGATGCTGGGTTGGCTGATCCTGCTCAACACCTCCGAGAGCTTGGCGTCCAAGACAACGCTCATGACCAAATTCGTGGCGATCGCGCTGGTGCTGTACAGGCCGGCGCGGGTTGCGGTGGGGCGGAGCGCACCGGGGTTGCGAAGGTAGCGCCCTACGGCGCCCCCCTCTGTCCTGCCGGACATCTCCCCCTCAAGTGGGGAGATCGGATGTTGCACCGGCTTTTGCCAATCGCCTATGTTGCAAGCAACGAGCCGGCGCCAAAACTGCCAATCTCCCCACTTGAGGGGGAGATGTCCGGCGGGACAGAGGGGGGCGCCAAGGAACTCAACCGTATTTAGAAAGACGCCTACTCCGGCATCCTCAATCCAAGCGCCTCCACCATCGCCGGGTCCAGAGCGCGGGTGGTGTCGTCCATCATGCCCATGCCATCGAAGAGGTCCCAGAAGGCCCAGGGGAAGCCGAACGACTCGGCACTCTGCCTGACATCGGCGATGTAGCGGGCGCGGTCGGGATTGGGCGCTGCTACATAACGCGCGTCGGTGCGCAGCGCGCCGAATTCGCCCAGGACGACACGGTCCGGTGCAATGCCATGGCTGTCGGCCCAGTCGCGCGCCTGGCTGAGATATTTGTCGATGAACCAGCGGTCGGGCCGGGCGTCGAAATAGACCTTCAGCACGCGCTCGGTTTCCGCGTAGGCGGCTTTCTTGTCCGCTTCAGAGGTCTCGGTATCCTTGGCCATGCGTGCCCTGACGGAGGCCAGCGTCGCGTCGAGCGAACCGGCTGAGGCCGGCCATGGCACATTGTTCAGCGCGCGGTAGACGGGCTCGCGCATCCACGGCGCGCCCTGGTGGCTGAACAGATAGGGCTCGTAAAAATGAAAGGTGAACAGGATCGGCTCGAAGGCAACCAGCGGTTCGGGATCGAGCGCAGTCAACCCGCTCACCATCGAGCCGCAGCCGCCGGTGACGACCATCGGCAAGGTCGCGGACGATGCCCTGGCCGCCGTCAGAAGGGCAAGCTGGACCTGCGACCAGACGTTGGAATCGCAGGATTGCGGCGGTTCGTTGACCGGCTCCAGCGCCACCATGCCCGGCGTGAACCGCTCCAGCCTGCCCGCAAGCTCGCCGACCAGCGCCCGATAGGCCGCGAATTCGGGCGCCGCGGTGCTGGAGACCATGCGGTCGGGGTTCCAGTAGTGGGTGGCGCCATTGGCCTGGACGTTGACGATGATGCCGAGACCGGCGTCGATTGTGGCGGTGACGGCCGCGTCGAGCATGTCCAGCAACTTGCCGCGCGTGGCGGCGTCGGCTGCCAGGAACGGGCCGGGATCGACGGGCAGGCGGATGAAATCGAGCCCGGTCTTGCGCAGCCGGCGAAGATCCTCTGGTGTCGGCACCGGCCGCTGCGATTGGAACGGCGGCCAGGCATAGTCGGTTCGCGGTGCCGGAAATTCACGCGTCAGCGCAAACCAGGGCCAGGCGTTGACGCCGCGGCGAAAGCGCCATTCGGCACGGGCGGCGAGGGCGGGCGTTGCCGACGGAAGCGGTGCCAGGGCCACTGCCGCCGGCGCCAGCGACAGCGCCGTCCTGAGAAGCCGCCGTCGGGACCAGCCCGTCATACCGCGCCGGCCGAGGGACGGTCGATCGCGACCCTCTCGGCAGCGGTTACGCCGAGAAGCCGGTAGGCTTCATTCTCGTAGGCGACCAGGACATCCTCCCAGCGGAAGGCTTCGCGGGCGCGGGTCCTCGCTGCCTCACCGCAGGCCTTGACCAGGACATCGTCCTCCAGCGCCTGCTGCATCCGCTCGGCGCAGCCCTGCGTATCCTTGAAGAAGATGGCGGCGGCACCCGCGGTCCACCTGTTGTACGGATTGTCGTGGGCGATCACCATGTTGCCGGCGGCCAGTGCCTCGACCAGCGAAGGGTTGGTGCCGCCGACCGTGTGGCCATGCAGGTAGGCGCGCGCGTGATACCGCAGCGCCTTCACCGTTGCCTGGTCGTAGATGGCGCCCGGCAGGACCACAGAGGCGTTCGCCGCCTTGCGGATGGCGACATGATAGGGGATTTCGTCGGAGAGCGTGCCCAGCACCACCAGCTTCATGTCGCGCTTTTGGCTGCAGAAGGCCTCGACGATCGGCAGGATGTTGTTGTCGGGCTCGATGCGCGCGATGGAGACCAGGTATTTGCCGGGCTCGAGGCCGAGCGCACGAACCGGCGCCTCCGGTGCCGCCGTCACCGGGTCGGCGCCATAGGCGATGGTGGTGATGGCACTGCGCGGCCGGCGCGTCGCCAGATGGTCTGCGATGACAGGATGGTCGGCGACCAGGCGGTGCGAGGCCCAGGCGCCGATCCACTCGTTGAGCCAGAACCATGTGCGTGCCGCCGGTCCCCATTTTGGGCGGCGCCATTCGATGCCGTCCATGTTGGTGATAATCTTGCGTCGCATCAGCCTGAGCCAGGTCAGGAAGACCGCGCCATTGTAACCGAGCACCAGGCATACGCCGGGCCGCCGGGCGGCGTCGAGCACGCATTGCCAATCGAACTCCAGCGTCGCGCGCGGTCCTTTCGACGCGACCTGTATGTGAATGAGTTCGATGCCGCGCCAGGTTTCGGTGCGCATCCTCCGGTCGACCCGCTCGACCTCCTCCTGGCAGTAGACGCCGACCTTCCAGCCGCGCCCGGCGAGGAAAAGCGCTAGCTTCTCGGCGAAGGTTTCAAAGCCGCCATGGGCCGCGGGGATGCCGCGGGTCCCCAGGATCAGGATGGAAGGCTTTTCCGATTTCATGGCTGTTGGCGCTTTCAGAGAGGTTCTTTATATTAGCAATTGCTGCATTAATAATTAGAGACCGGCAACTTCCGTGCCATCCCACAATCTTCGCGTTTGGGCAGGTGATCATCGCTCCGGGTTGTAAAAAAACAGTGTTGGACCGGTGATTGTTTCATTCTCGGTCAACCCTTCTGTGCGTAGCTGCATCGAAACGAGGCAGTGCAATGGTTGGTTGGCCGGCGGCCGGGCAGATCAAGCCAGGCATGATTTTTGCGTGGCGGTTTCTGCACGCCGTCAGTCAATGCGATGGTGCAGCACCTGGCGGATACAAAGATGCGGATTGCCTGCGTTCATCAGGGATATGAACTCTATGGTTCAGACCGCAGCTTCGCGGAGAGCGTCGCTGCGTTGCGCGCGGCGTTTCCGTCCGCCGACATCGAAGTCGTGCTGCCGCGCAGCGGCCCGATCGTAGGGATCCTCGAACCGCATGCCAGCCGCATCGTCTTCGAGCCGCTGTGGGTGCTGAGGCGCCAGGCCATCGCGCGCCTTGCCACTGTCGAGATGGCGCGACTGCCGATTGCCGTGCTGAGAGCATGGCGGCGGCTCAGGAATTGCGATCTCACCTACGTCAACACCTCGATCGTCGCCGATTACGCGTTGGCTGCTCGCTTCCTGCCCAGCAAGGCGGTGCTGCACATCCATGAAATTCCCGAAGGCGCCATGCGCCGGATCCTCGTCGGCCTGATGCACTGGAGCCATGCCGATCTCATCTTCAACTCGCGCGCAACCCGCGCCGCATTCGGTGAGCCCAAATCCGCGCGCTCGCATGTAGTCTATAACGGCGTTGCCGGCCCGCCGGCGGTTGAAGCGATGACCTATGACGGCAAGCGCCCGCTGCGGGTGCTGCTGCTTGGCCGCATCAACCGGATCAAGGGCCAGGAAGTGCTGCTCGAGGCGATCGCCTCGATGCCGGCGGAACTCAAGTCGAGGATCGAGGTGCGGCTGGTCGGCGGCGCCTTCGAAAGCGTCGAGCGCGAGCGCGCCTTGGCCGAACTGGTCGGCAGAATGGGCCTGACCGGGCGTGTCAGCGTCCTGCCTTTCATACCCGACCCTTCGGAGCACTACCGCTGGGCCGACATCGTCACGGTGCCGTCGCGACGCCCCGAATCGCTGGGCCGTGTCGCCATCGAGGCGATGGCCTATGGCCGGCCGCCGCTGGTGTCGGCGATCGGTGGACTGGTCGAGGTGGTCAGCGACGGCGAGACCGGCTGGCATGTGCCGCCGGGCGACGCAGCGGCGCTGTCGAGGAAATTGCAGGAGATCATCCTCACTCCCGAGGCCTGGCGCGGTTTTGTCGCCGCAGGCCGCGCGCGCTACGATGCGGTCTTCAGCGAACCGGTCGCGGCGGCCGCGATCGCAGCGATCGCCGCCGACAAGCTGAAGGCGACCATGGCAAGGCCGGGCAGGGCGGCAAGCAGCCGCCAGGCGGAGACACGATCGTGAGATTCCCGGGCCATCTGGTGCGGCGCCTCGTGCTGATGGTCGGCGGCGAAGCGATGCAGAGCGGCTTTCACTTTGCCCTCAACCTGACGCTGCTGCACATGCTGTCGGCACAAGGCTACGGCCTGTTCGCCATTGGCATGGTGATGGGAGGCGTCGGCCTGTCCTACATCAGATCGCTCACCGCCGTTCCCGCCTCGATCTGGATGAGCAAGAGCACCAACAGCGCCGGCGTCGACGCCCATGATGTCGCCTTCGGGACGGCGGCGGTGGTGGTGGCGCTGCTGATGGCCGTTGGCACCGCGATCCTGATGCGCGTCCTGGGCGATCCGAGCGGCATCGCCGCCGGCTGCTTTGTCGGCGCATGGTCGTTGCGCAGCCACATGCGCACGGCATTCTTCGCCCGTCGCCAGCAGGTGGTCGTCTCCATCAGCGACGCCGCCTTCACCATCGCCGGCACCGTCCTGACCGGGTTCACCATCTGGTTCGCCCAGGGCGCGCTGCAGACGGTGTTCTATGCTCTCGCCGCGGCGAATGTGTTTGGCATCGTCGTCCTGGTTCGGCTGGCGCGCCGCACGATCCGCATCAGCTTCCGCATGCCGACGCGGCGGCGCTATGCAAGGCTCTGGCCCCAACTGCGGTGGTCGGGTTTCAGCGCCACCACCACCAACATCCAAGGCCAATGCCTGGCGCTGTTGGTCGCCGGCATTGCCGGGCCTGCCGCCTATGCTCCGCTGGCGGCGGTGCTGGTGCTGTTTGCCCCGCTGCGCATCATCAGTCTTGCCTTCGTGAACATGACGCAGCCGGAGCTGGCGAAGCTGATGCGGAACAACGAAACGGCCCGTGTCTGGGCGCAGGCAAAAATCTGGTCGCTCGTCATGGGGCTCGGCGGCCTGGTCTATGGGTGCGCCATCATGGCGGTCTTGCCGATGATAAAATCCCAAGCCCTACAGGATGCCTCGGTGGGCTTCATCGGAGTGTTCGTGATCGCGAATTTTGTCCCGATCATGCTCTACATCATGCCCCGCATCGTGCTCGAGATCCTCGGCGATTTCCGCATCGTCGCGTTCATCACGACGGGCGGCGCGATCGTCGGGCTGGCGCTGATCGCGATCCTGCTGGCCATAGCCTCTCCACCTTGGTCGCTGGCGGGTTCCGCGATCTCGGAGATCTTCGTGCTCGTGGCATCATGGTATTTCGTGCGTCATCGCATGTGGAACATCGAGCACCCGGACCAGCAGCGCAACAGCCGGCCGGGCACGTGGCGGCGAGCGGTCCCGTTCGCCGCGGCAAAGCGGTAGGAGATGGATTTGACAGGCGAGGCAGTGCAAATTGCTGCGGTGGACGGCCTGCCCGGCGGGCAGGTCTCCCAACCTGCCGCTGTCCCTGCGAACGACGCCTACACGGCGCGATTGCACACAAGCCTCGAGGCGGTCAGGCCGCTCTGGCTGCGCTTCCAGGCGGATGGTGTCTGCACCGCCCACCAGCATTTTGCCTGGGTCGAGGGGATCGTGGCGCGGCTGATGCCGGCCGGCGCGGAGGCGCTCATCGTCGAAGTGAACAATGCGGTGACCGGCGCGCCCCTGATGCTGGTGCCGCTGATGCTGCGGCCAGCCTTCCGCCATCGGGTGATCGAGTGGCTGAGCTGCGGCGTCTGCGACTATTCGGCGCCGCTGCTGGCCGACGCGAGCGCGTGGACCGCACAATCCGCGCAGGCCGCGTGGGCGGCGGTGCGCTCCGTGCTGCCGCCGGCGGACCGCGTCCACATCACCGGAATTCCGCGGCGGATCGACGGCGTCGCCAATCCACTGGCCTTGCTCGCGGCCACGCGCGATTCCATGCAGACCACTTATGGGCTCGCCATCGACGGCGATCCGGAAACCGTCCTCAAGCGTCTGTGCAGGCCATCCTTCGTCAAGGAATTCGGCAAGGACTGGCGCCGGCTCGAACGGCTCGGCGGCCTGGAGTTTGTCGAGGCCGACACACCCGCCCTGGTCGAGCTCATCTTCGACGGTCTGGTCCGGATGCGGCTCAACCGCTTTCGCGAAATGGGCCGTTTCGACCTGCTGACGCAAGAGCCGGTTGTCGATTTCTATCGCAAAGCCGCCCTGCGGGGCCTGTCGGACGGATCGGTGCGGCTCTTCGGGCTGCGCGTTGGCGAGGCTCTGATCGCCGCTCAATATCTGGTCGTCCATCAAGGCACTGTTCACGCTTTGCTGATAGCGATAGACCAGAATGCGGTTCCCAACGTCTCACCTGGCCTTTTGATCATGGGCAGGCTGATAGGCTGGGCGCGCGAGCGGCGGTTCGATTATTTCGATCTGTCGGTCGGCAACCAGGGCTATAAGGGACATATGGGCGCCAAGGGTTCGGTGCTGGCCGAGCTTCGCCAGGGGGTTACGATGCGTGGCAGTGTCGCGGGCGCTGCTATCGAGTTCCGCAACCGGGCCGAGGCCTTCGTGCGCTCCAACCCAAGGCTGCTCAAGGCGGCCCAGGGACTGATGCGAGGCTTGCGGCGTTTGCGTGGGGGATCCAGCGAGCCGCAATGACAGGAGAAGCATGTGGCAAGCTACGCGATGCGAACGACTCCGACAGCGGATTTGCCCGATGGCTCGCCTTCTCCGACTGTCGCCGGTGCTGCTGCAACCCAGCGCTTTACGGCCCGGCTGCACACCAGCTTCGACACGGCAAGGCTGCTATGGCTGCTCGTTGAGGCGCATGGCCTGTGTACTGGCCACCAGAGCCTTGCCTGGGTGGACGGGATCGCCAAACGGCTGATGCCCAAAGGCGCCGACCTGCTCGTCGTCGAAGTCAATGACGCCGCCACCGGCGCGCCTGTCATGTTGCTGCCGCTGATGCGACGTCGGGCACTCGGCCACACTGTGATCGAATGGCTGAGCTGCGGCGTATGCGATTATTCGGCACCGCTGCTGGCGGATAAGAGACAATGGACCACGCAAAGTGCCGACGCAGCCTGGACCACTATCCGCTCGGTTCTGCCACCGGCGGACCGCATCCACATCGCGGGCATCCCGCAGCAGATCCACGGCGTCGCCAATCCGCTGGGGCTGCTTTCGGTGGCGCGCGACTCGATCCAGATCGCCTCGGGCCTCGTGCTGCACGGCGAACCGGAGACGCTGATCAAGCGCATCTGCAAATCGTCCTTCGCCAAGAATTTCCACAAGCATTGCCGCCGCTTCGAACAAATGGGCGGGCTCGTCCTAGTCGAGGCCGACACGCCGGCGCTGACGCAGGAACTCTTCGACAAGCTCCTCGAACTGCGGCTGAAACGGTTTCGCGAGCTCGGGCGTTTCGACCTCCTGACCCAGGCGCCGGTCGTCGACTTCTACCGCGACGCGGCCATGCGGGGCCTGACCGACGGATCGGTGCGGGTCTTCGGGCTGCGTGTCGGTCAAGACTATCTCGCCGTCATGTACGTGCTGATCATGAAGGGCACCATGCACGCCCTTCTGCTCGGGATCGATCAGGACGCGGTCGCCAACGCCGCGCCGGGCCTGACGATGATCGGCAAGCTGATGATGTGGGGACGTGCGCGAGGGCTCGACTATTTCGACCTGTCGGTCGGCGGCCAAGGCTACAAGCAGCATATCGGCGCGTCGAGTTCGGCGCTGGCCGAGCTGTGCATACCGATAACGCTGCGGGGCAGGGGCTCGACCGCCTATATCAGGCTGCGCGGGAAGACCGAGCTTTTCATTCGCTCCCGGCCAGGGCTGTTCAAGGCCGTGCAGGGCGCGATGCGCCGTTTGCGGCGGTTGAAGGACTGAAGCCAGTTTACAGCGGTTCGGTATCGAAAAGCAGCATTGTCATCAGGTCGTCATCGCCGGCGAATTTGCGCCGGTCCACCGCACAGGCCTTGCCGGTCTCGCTGGCAAAGGCGCTGCGGATAGCCTCCAGGCTGTCGAAATAAAGCGTCGCCACGATGTAGGGCACCTCACCCTGCAGGACATTCACGATCGGCCGCCGGCTGATCTCGTAGCGTTGCAGGCCGGGAAGCTGCTTGGCCAGCGGCACGTGGATGTCGAAATAATGCCGGTCGAAGGCAGCCGGATCGGCGGGGGTTTTGTAGATGACAAGCATGTTGGCCATTGTGGTGCTCCCATTGTCTGGCGTGATCGGCGCCGCGATGTTCATCGCCGCCGCACCAATGTCGTTCCAGGAGAACGGATTTCGACAGCGGTCTCATGTTTTGATTCAGGCCGAGGCCCAAACCTTTTCAAAAGCCTGGCAGAATTTGACTGAGGTGCGCGAAATTGACAGGACCGTGCGTCTCCGTCATCCTTGAGGCCAGTCGCCGGGCCGCGGGAGCGGCCGTGTTGTTTGTCAGGGCGACCGAGGGCAGCGTCATGTTCAGTCCCGTCTCCGGCCAGAATGCCAAGCGCGCCGCGGTGCGCAAGGCGCTCGATCGCCACAAGGTCTACATCACCGCGCAGAGCTTTTCAGACGGCGCCTACCAGGCGCGCGTGCTGGTCGACGGCGAGGCCTATTGGGTGGATGAGTTCCGGCTGAGCCAGCTGCAGCAAGGATTGACCCCGGCCGAGCTCGAGCTGACGCCGGTTGCTGACGATTGAGCGCGTGATCCCCACTCCTTCCGGAACGCTGGAGGGACAGCACCCCCCTCTGGCCTGCCGGCCATCTCCCCCGCAAGGGGGGAGATCGGCAGCTTCGAGCTTGGCGTCTCTTCTTCGCCATCGGAGATTGGCGAAAGCATTCGCGACATCCAATCTCCCCCCTTGCGGGGGAGATGTCCGGCAGGACAGACGGGGGTGTGACGGAACGAGACGCTGGTACTTGGTTGCCATACTTCGCTCCATGCCATGACCACGTCTCCGAAACTGAAAACCTATCGCGCCAAGCGCGAGTTCTCCAAGACGCCGGAGCCGGCGGGCGGGCTGACCACCGCTCACGGCAACCGCTTCGTCGTCCACAAGCATCACGCCACCGCTGACCATTACGATCTCAGGCTCCAGGTCGGCGATGTGCTGAAGAGCTGGGCGGTGCCGCGCGGACCCTCGCTCAACCCCGCCGACAAAAGGCTGGCGGTCGAGACCGAGGATCATCCGCTAGAATATATCGACTTCGAGGGCGTCATTCCCGAAGGCGAGTATGGCGGCGGGCCGATGATCGTCTGGGATACCGGCACCTGGGCGCCGATGGATGATGTCGAGAAGAGCCTCGGGACAGGCGCCTTCAAGTTCCGGCTGGCCGGCGAAAAGCTCAATGGCGGCTGGATGCTGACCAGGCTGAAGCTCAAACCCGGCGAGGATGAGAACAAGAAAAACTGGCTGCTGTTCAAAGAGCGCGACCTTGCCTCCGATACCGCACTCGACATCCTGGAAGCGCGGCCGGAAAGCGTGAAATCCGGATTGCGCATCGAGGAACTGGCGGCGTCCGCGAAACCGGCGGCCAGATCCGCGCCCAAGCCCGGGTCGCTGAAGCCGGGCACGCTGCCCGGCGCGGTCAAGGCGCGGGCGCTGAGCCGCATCGAGCCGCAATTGGCGACACAGGTGCCGAAGCCGCCGGGCGGCGAAAGCCTTGCCGAGAACACAAACGAGCTCTGGCTGCACGAGATCAAGTTCGACGGCTATCGCACCATGGCGCATCTCACAGACGGAGCGGTGAGATTGATGACCCGCGCGGGCATCGATTGGACGAAGCGCTATGGCGATCTTCCGCATGCCTTTGCCAAACTGCCGTGCCGTGAGGCCATCATCGACGGCGAGATCGTCGTGCTCGATGGCCGAGGTATCAGCCGCTTCGCGCTGCTGCAGGATGCGCTGGCCGAGGGCGCCGGCAGCAAGCTGCATTTCTATGCCTTCGATCTCCTGCATCTCGACGGTTGGGACCTGACGAAGGCGCCGCTCCTTCGGCGCAAGGCGCTGCTGGCCGAATTGCTTGGCGGGCTGGGCGCCAACTCCGCCATCCAGTTCTCCGACCATGTCGAAGGTTCGGGGCAGGGGCTATACGACCAGGCTTCGGAGCTCGGGCTGGAAGGCGTGGTCTCCAAGCGGGCGACCGCGACCTATCAGAGCGGCCGCACCAAGAGCTGGACCAAGACGAAGGCGCGGCAGACCGGCGATTTCGTCATCGCCGGCTTCACCATATCCGACGCGGCCGAGGGGCTCGCCGCGCTCGGCCTTGCCGAGTTCGAGGACGGAGAGCTGCATTATCGCGGCAAGGTCGGTACCGGTTTCGATGCCGAAACCGCCGCCGACCTGCTCGCCCGGCTGGAGACGCTGACATTGGGCGCGACCGCGCCGGAAGGCGTGCCGCGCGAGATCATGCGCGAGATGAACTGGGTGAAGCCGTTGTTCTCGGCCCACATCCACTATGCCAACCGCACATCAGACAATGCGCTGCGCCACGCGGTGTTCCGGGGCCTGCGGGATGTCGGCTTGTCGACGCCGGTTTCGGCCAAGCGCAAAAGGCTGATCTCGGAGGCGGACCTCGCCACCATCTGGGTAACCAACCCGACCCGGCGGCTGTTCGGCAAGACCGGGCCGACCAAGCTCGATATCGCCGTCTACTACGCGCTGGTCGGCGACTTCATGCTGCCGCATATTCTCGGCCGTCCCGTGTCGCTGGTGCGCTGCCCGACCGGCCTGCCCAAGGACTGTTTCTTCCAGCGCCACGCCTTCACCGGCATGCCGCCTTCGGTCGCGACCTTCGCGGCGACCAATTCCGAAGGCGAGACCAAATCCTACCTCTCGGTGGAAGGCGCCAAGGGCTACCTCGCGCTGGCGCAGTTCGGCGTCGTCGAGTTCCACACCTGGGGCACGCATCGCGCTAACCTCGACAAGCCCGACCAGATCGTCTTCGACCTCGACCCGGGCGAGGGGATTTCATGGCGCGAGGTGGTCGAGGCCGCCGTCCACATCAGAGGCGAGCTGGAGCGGCTGGGATTGGTGCCCTTCGCCAAGACTTCGGGCGGCAACGGCATCCACATCACGGTTCCCGTGACGCGCAAGCAGAATTGGAAGAAGCTGCACCAGGCAACCAGCGCCATCTCGACCCATCTGGCGGCGACGGCGCCCGACACTTTCACCACCACAATGGGCAAGGAGAACCGCAAGAAGCGCATCTTCATCGACTATCACCGCAACGCGCGCGGCCATACCTCCGCTGCCCCCTATTCGCTGCGGGCGCGCACCAACCTGCCGGCCTCGACGCCGGTGAGCTGGGGCGATCTGGAGACGATCGATGCGCCGCAGGACCTGAACTATTCGTCGCTGCCGGGGTTGTTGGAAACATCGGGGGATCCCTGGGCGGAGATCGAGGAGTTCGCGCGGGATTTGCCGGTGATCCAGCCGGTAAGGTAGTGCTGCTGGCTAGGAGCGCAGGTCAGAAGCGTCGCGATCCTTCACACCCCCCTCTGGCCTGCCGGCCATCTCCCCCGCAAGGAGGGAGATCGGCAGCGTCGCCGATAGTGCCAGTTTTTCGATGTTGGAGATTGGCGAAGGCATTCCCGACATCCAATCTCCCCCCTTGCGGGGGAGATGCCCGGCAGGGCAGAAGGGGGTGCTGTCCCTCCAGCAGAGCATGGTTTCGCCCAATCCATCGACGGTTCCGACAATTTGAATTATTCTCTCCCCAACGACCTCAAAGACGTCCCGGAAGGTTTCGTCAGGGATTTGCCGGTATTGTGCGGGGTCGGTGTAGGATTTCCACGGCGCCAATCGTCCTTCGGACGAAAGCGCTGCAGTTCTTTGTCAGTGCATGGCCGCGTAGGAGTGTAGCATGGCGCCCAGGGCAAGTTGGAAGGGTTATCTCAAGCTCAGTCTGGTGAGCTGTCCGGTGCGGCTGTATCCCGCCACCAGCGCCAGCGAACGCATCTCGTTCAATCAGCTGCACAAGAAGACCCACAACCGCATCAACATGAAGCCGGTCGATCCGGAACTCGGGCTCGTCGAGCGCTCGGACCTGGTCAAGGGTTACGAGTACGAGGACAAGCAGTACATCATCATCGACGATACCGACCTCGATGCGGTGAGGATCGAATCCAACCATACGATGAACATCGAGGCCTTTGTCGACGAGGATGAGGTCGACGTCATCTACCAGGACGCACCGTACTATATGGCGCCCGATGGCGCGATGGCGGAGGAGACCTTTGCCGTGCTGCGCGAAGCCATGCGCAAATCCGGCAAGCTGGCGATTGCTCGCCTTGTGCTGTCCAGCCGCGAGCGGGTGGTGACGATCGGCGCGCGCGAGAACGGCATGTTCGTGTGCACGTTGAGGAACCCGAACGAAGTGCGCGGTACGGCTGAATATTTCGGCAACATTCCAGCCGGGAAGCCCGACCCGGAAATGCTTGAACTCGCCGAAGCGCTGATCAAGCAGAAGGAAACCACCTTCGACCCGAAGAACTACGAAGACCGCTATGAGATCGCCCTGATGGGCATGATCCGCGAGAAGCTCAAAGGGCACAAGCCGATCATCGCGGCCGCCCCTGAACGCGGCAATGTCATCAACCTGATGGATGCGCTGAAGGCCAGCCTTTCGCAGTCGAAGCCGCCGGCCAAGTCGAAGAGCAAGGCCGATGAAGTCGCCAAGCCGGCTGCCAAGAAGGCGGCAGCGGGCGGTGCGGCTGAAAATCCGCTGAAGGCCAATCTGCTGAAGGCGGTCGGCAAGAGCAAGAAATGACGGCACCAGCCGTTTCGGTCCCAGGCGCCGTCTTCGGCACGATCGGCGCGCTGGCGGCGTTTCCGCTCAGGCTCGCCGCGCGCGAGGTCGAGCGCCTGCACGGCCAGCTCAGGCGTGGCATCACCCGGCGCACCACGCATGTCGTGTTTGGCCGCACACTTCTTGCCAGGGCCGGATTGACGAAAGGCGGCGATGCCGAGATCGAGCGCCGTGTCGCCGCCGAGCGCGTGGCTGGGCGCATGCTTCTCAGCGAGAACGGTTTCCTGCGCCGGCTCGGGCTGATGAAGGCGCCGGAGGCATCTTCCCTGTCGCGGCAATCGCTGATCGAGCAATCGCGGCTGTCCGGCACCAATCTTGACCTGCTCGCGCTGTTCGATGCCTTCGAGCATGATGCGGAACCCTATTCCTTCCGCGACCTGATCCTGGCGCGCAAATATGCCGGGCTGGTGGCCGGCGGCGCGGCCTGGGGGGCGATCGCGCGCTCCGTGCACCGCTCCGGCCCGGTCGCCTCGCTGACCGCCAAGTCGCTCAATGTCGGCTCGCAGCACGGTCGGCCCGACGCGATCTATCTCGAAGGCGGCCAGAGCGAACTCGACGGGCAGTTGCTGTTCGATCTCGGTGCTGCCGCCAGTGGCGAGGACACGCTGGAGGAACTGTTCACCGAGGCCGAGGCGGCGGAGGAGGGCGGCGACCATGACGGGGCCGCCATACTCTACCAGCGCTGCCTCGCCATCGACCCGACCGATGCCATTGCCGCCTTCAACCGCGCCAACTGCCTGCGCGCCGGCGGCCACGCGGCGGAGGCCGCGCATGATTACGCCCGCGCCATAAAACTCGACCCGGCCTTCGTCGAAGCTTGGTTCAACCTCGCCGGGCTGATGAGCGAGCAGGGCCGCGAGGCCTCGGCGCGAAGGCATTTGCAGAAGGCGATCGCGCTCGACAAGACCTATGCCGATCCGGTGTTCAACCTCGCCCGGCTCGAATTCGACGCCGGCAATCTGCCGGAGGCACGCCGGCTGTGGGTGCGCTATCTGGAGCTTGATGCGGTGTCGGAATGGGCTGGGGTGGCGGCCAAGGGCGTGCAGTTCGTGGATATGCAGCTGGCGCGGACGGCGGGGTGATCATGATTGGCGAAGGCCGCGATAACAGCCGATCTCCCCCACAAGGGGCGAGATTGGCAGCGTCGCCGTCGCGCTGGACCCCACTCCATGACCAGCTTCCTCTTCGACGGCCACGACACCGCCCCCATCACCATCCTGCTCGCTCATGGCGCCGGCGCGTCGATGGACTCTCCTTCCATGACCGCCACCGCCAAGGCTCTTGCCGCCGCCGGCTTCCAGGTCGCGCGCTTCGAGTTTCACTATATGGCGGCCCGCCGCTACGGCCATCGCAAGCCGCCACCGCGAGCTGAGACGGTCAACCCGGAATACATCAAGGCGATCGCCGATCTTCGCGCCAGGGGTGTGACTGGGCCGCTGATCATCGGCGGCAAGTCGATGGGCGGGCGGGTCGCCTCGATGGTCGCCGACGAGATGTTCGCCAAGGGCGAGATCGCTGGGCTGGTCTGCCTCGGCTATCCCTTCCATCCGCCTGGCAAGCCCGAGCAGTTGCGGACAAAGCATCTCATCGGGCTGAAGACGCCGACGCTGATCTTCCAGGGCACGCGCGACGAGTTCGGTACGCCGGAGGAGGTGGCGGGCTATGAGCTTTCCGACAGCATCGAGGTCGTCTGGCTGGAGGATGGCGACCACGATCTGAAGCCGCGCAAGAGCATTTCGGGGTTTTCGACGGCCGATCATTTGAAGACGCTGGCGGAGACGGTGAGGGATTGGGTCGGCAGGATCGCCTCCTGACCCGCCAATGAAGATCGCCACCTTCAACATCAACAACATCAACAGCCGGCTGGAAAACCTGCTGGCGTGGCTGGCGACCGCAAACCCCGATGTCGTCTGCCTGCAGGAATTGAAGGCGCGCGACATGCAGTTTCCGCGCACCGCGCTTGCAGATGCCGGCTATAGCGCGGTGTGGAAGGGCGAGCCGACCTGGAACGGTGTGGCCATCCTGGCGCGGGGCGCCGAGCCGGTGCTGACCCGCGATGCCTTGCCGGGCGGCGATGGGGACAAGCAGAGCCGCTACATCGAGGCGGCGGTGAGCGGCATCGTCATCGGCTGCCTCTATGCGCCGAACGGCAATCCGCGGCCGGGGCCGAAATTTCAGTACAAACTCGCCTGGCATGCACGGCTCAACGCACATGCCGAACAACTCATCGACACCGGCCTGCCTGTGGTGCTGGCGGGCGACTACAACATCGTGCCCGAGCCGCGCGACATCTATGCCACCCGCTCCTATGACGACAACGCGCTTGTGCAGCCGGAAAGCCGGGCTGCCTTTGCCGCACTTCTCGAGCAAGGCTGGACCGACGCGCTGCGCAAGAAGCATCCAAACGAGACGCTCTACACCTTCTGGGATTACCGCCGGAACCGATGGCCCCGCGACGCCGGCCTGCGGCTGGATCACATCCTTTTGTCGAAGACACTGGCGCGCCGGTTGAAAGGGGCCAGCATCGACCGCGACGTGCGCGGCCAAGACGGCGCCAGCGACCACGCGCCGGTCTGGGTGGAGTTGAGGTGAAGCACGCGCCTTGCGGCATCACCACGCCGTCACTGCCGGCACCATCTGTGCAGCGGCGGTATCGCAAGCTACGTTGCTTACTCTTGCAGCCGGGTTGTCCATGAACATCGACAGCAATCGCCGACCGAAGCGTATCTGCCATGCATGATTTCGGCCTCGTCGAAATCCTGCTCTCGGCCGCTGCCATCATCGTGGTCGCGGCAAGCGTCGTCTGGGTGTTGCGGCAAGCGCGGTCCCGTCGCCGCACGGCTCGCCGGGCCGATCCGGCCAACGATTATGCCTTGCGCGGTGATTGGGGGCGCAGCACCGGCACCGTCAACTATTCGTCCTTTGTCTATTTCGATGTCGACCGCGACGGTGAATATGGTGTGGGCGACCGGCCGATGGCCGGTATCATGGTGCGGCTGTTCGACGAGCAGGGTGGCTTTGTGGCTTCCGCCAGGACAAACAACGTTGGCTTTGCCAATTTTGCCATGTCGACATCTTCGGCCAATGCCGCGATCCGCTTACCCGGCACCTACGGGTTCTCGGTTTCGGTGCCACCGGGATGGCGGTCGCCCAGTGCCAACGTGACGCAATCGCAGCGTTTCTGGCTGGAGCCGGGCTCGCCCACCGGTCTGGTGTCGCAGGACCTGCCGAGGCCGGTCGGCCTGGCGCCGCCGCGCAGCCTGGCGGGCAAAATGCCGGCAGACCGTGCCGCGACACTGTCGGTAACGGCGAGCGGACAAGAGCTGGAGAGCCGGGCGCTGGCGCCGGACACGGCCTTCCGGCTCGAGCTTGCCGGCGAGGCCGACACGGTGGTGATCGCCGGCGGCGCCCTCGACCGGCAGCTTGCGCTTTCGCCCTATCCGACCGATCTCGGGCTGATGTCGCCGCAAACGCTGCCTGGCAAGCCGGCGTTGCGCACGATCGGCTTCGACGACGTCACCGGGCGAGGCTTCCGCAAAATCCCATGCGGCCATGCCGGGCTGCAATGGCGCAACCTGAACGCCATGGCGCAGGACCACACCAAGGGCAGCGAAGGCTATGTCAACGGCAATGTCTCGGGCGACCACGTGGCTTATACCAGCAGTGGCTACCCGGCCGAGTTCTGGAGCGAGACGCCGTTCGGGTTCCACTCCGTGCTTTTGAGCGCTGCATGGCTAAAGTCGGAAGGGGAGATGGCGCTGATCGAGTGTTGGCTGGGTGAGCAACTGGTGGCCAGCGATGCGCTGGCGCTATCGGCGCTTTCACCGCTGCACTACGCCCCGATGCTCAAAGAAATAACCCGTGTCCGTCTTTCGACGAAACACCATTGGCAGATGGTGCTGGACGATTTGGTGCTGACGCGCTGAACTATTGCGGGAGCGGGTTCGAGGTCACGGCCGTGCCGTTGGTCCCGGCCGTGATCAGTTTCAAATTGCCCTTTTTGACCAGAGCAGGCCGCGCGTAGGTCTTCTTCATGGTTCCGTCTCCCCAATATTTCGCCACAAAAAATCAGATGCGTTCCGAAGTCACCGCCCGGAAACCACCACGCCGCCGTTGACCGAGGCGGTGATCGACTTCAAATTGCCTTTCTTGACCAGAGCAGGCCGCTCATAAATCTTCTTCAAGGCTTGTGCTCTCCAGAATATCCCCTTTGGAAGTGTGCCACATCGTCGGCTGGTGTCAATCACGCTCGCCTGAAGGCCGCCGCCGCGGGGCTTCCCACTATTTTTGCGATGTATTGATGTCGCTGATAACCTGGCTCGAAGGGACGGGCGGAGGGTGCGATGAACAGACTTGCTGACAGGGTGCTGGCGTTTCTGCTGGCCGCGGTTGCCATCGGCTGCCTGGCGCGGATTTATCCGCTCGTCGCTACCCTCGCCTGGGGTCGGGCCTCCGTTTCGCAAGATGCGGCCTCCCTGCGGCTTCTGGTTTTCTCCGTGGCGGGACTTGCCTGCCTTGTCGGCGCCTTGCTGCTCTGGGCCGGTCTTTTGCCAGGCCGGCCGGCGCACCTTGCCGGCGCGCCCCTGTTCGGCCGAACGGCGGAGGCGCGGGAGACCGGCAGGCCTGGCCTGCGCAAGGTCTTTTTTGCCTTGCCATTGGTTGTGCTGGCGGCGCTGGGCGTTGACCAGTTCGGCCCGTGGCATGATGGCGGCGAGGTGGCCAGCGAGCCCAAGGCGGACGAACCCAAGCCTGATGAACCGAAGAGCCAGGATGTCGCCAGCACGCCGCCAGCCGTGGAACCGGCACCTCCGGCTCCACCACCGGTAGCCGCCAACCCGCCGTCGACACCGGTGCCGCCCGCTCCGCCGCAGATGCCTGCCGCGCCGCCGCCGGAG
>NZ_AYWR01000030.1:0-5000 GCF_000502935.1 Mesorhizobium sp. LNHC221B00
TTCGCTTTTGGCTCCGGGGCCGTCCGAGTGTCGCTTACGCGGCTCTCTTGAATTTCGCTAAGGGCAGGCTTAGAAGCAAACTTCTTCGTCGCCAGCGGCGAGCCGCCCTCGTTGGTGAGGCGTATATAGTCGCCACCAATCCAAACTGTCAACAGCCATCTCCGATGTTTTTTCGATTTCTCGCGGAGATATCCACCGAGCCGAAATTCGTAAGTTGGCTTGGCTGAACAGGGGCGGCGTTTCGCGGCCGCTCATTCCCGCCGAAACTTTCCGTCGCCCCGGTCCCGGGGGCGCAGCGTTGGCCTGAGAATCGCCTGTCCGCTTGGCGAATGCCGACCGCCGTGCCCGTCTGGGCAGCGCTTTAGAGCCGGCCTTCCAGCAATTCAGGCGTGATATTGCGGCCGGCGTAAAAAATGCCCAGGATCAGCACCTGTTCGCCCTCGACTGCGAAAGCAATGCTGACGGCGCGGCGGTAGCCGATGATCCGCAGCCCAGGCATGATTTCGAGCCGCTCGGTGCCGCGCTGTGGAAAAGTCGACAAGCCCAGGCAATGATCGCGGATGCCGACAACGAAATTCCAGGCGATCGCGGGTGACGCACGTTCGGCTATGTCGTCATAGAGCTGTTCGAGCTCAGCTTCCGCTCCGGGGTGGAAGACGATCTGATACTCCATTCCCTACTTGGCTTTCGCCTGCCTCGCACGATGGCGCGCCTCCAGCCGGGAGAAGACCGCCTCCGCGGGAACGCCCTTCACTGGATCTCGTTGAAGTTCGGCCAGACGCGCCGGGATTTCCTCGCGCAGCCATTTCTCCCGCTCCGCCTCGAAGTCCTCGAGCATACGCAGGCCGGCGCGGACGACTTCGCTGGCGTTGTTGTACCGGCCTGATTCGAGCTGCTTCCTGATGAAGCTCTCGTAATGGTCATTCAAAGCGTAATTGGGCATGGCAACCTCCGGGGAAAATATGGAGGCATACGATGCATATGGCAATAGATGTCAACTGTTGGCACTTTTGTCCGATCCGGACTCTCCATCGGCGACACGATTCGCCTCAGTAACTTGATTCTCTCAAACACAGGACCGCATCGCTGATTCGGCATCATCGAGAACGCGGCCAGGCGACGCCAGCGAGATCGAGGGTTGGCGCGTGAAACCGATGGGCGGCCCGTGGGCGCGAGTACCTAAGCCGGCTGGACTCCAAGCCCAACCGACTAACCTCATGTCGCATCAGCCGCGACCACGCGCCAATCAGCAATCCTCGTCAGCCGACGCGCCAAAAGCAAAAAAGCCCGGCGCGATGGACGAGCCGGGCTTGAAATATTTAATACGGAGAGAGAAGCCTGATCCTGCGGTCGAGTGCTTGAGTTGTGTTCGGCGTTGGCTCGCCTTGTTATGGGCCACTGATTCGGAGCGAATCGCTGGCGCCGCCAGCAAGCCGGCCCACCCACTTGGAGTTTGGCGGGCGGTTTTGGTTGGGGAGGATGATTTGACTTTTTTATCCCGGGGTTGGCTTTGCCTCGAAGCGGGGGCAGTTGATGGGGTTCGGCTCGAGCGGCCGCCAGACATACAAACGGCCCGCTTGAGCGGGCCGTTTTAAGTTTGGTTGCGGGGACAGGATTTGAACCTGTGACCTTCAGGTTATGAGCCTGACGAGCTACCGGGCTGCTCCACCCCGCGTCAACTTTGGACGTAAGCCTGGGCCTATGAATAGGATGGCCTACAGATAGGTAGATGGCTCATCAAATGAAAGGGCCGCTTGCGCGGCCCGTTGTTCCCTTGGCGGGCCTTGATCGTGAAGAGAAGATTTAGAACGTGCATTTGGCAGACCTGGCAGCGACCTACTCTCCCGCGTCTTGAGACGAAGTACCATCAGCGCTGGAGCGTTTCACGGCCGAGTTCGGAATGGGATCGGGTGCAGCCGCTCCGCCATAACCACCAGGTCGGCAAAACGCACGTTGCTTTCGAGAAGCTGGGTTAGGGATTAGGCAGCAGGGAATAGTGAGTAGGGGATACCCGCTCGCTATTGGCTTGTGCCGTTTGCCCGTCTTTCCGTGCCAATGGCGACGTTCATTGCAGGGCGCCCCGGGCGTAAGCCCGCAAGCGCGACTGCGCGTCGCCGATTTTCCGGCGCCCTCGCGGAGCACAGGCCCCAGAGGGGCCGCTCATGCGTGAGCGCTGGCCAGATCATCGTGTTCACGATGAGCATAAGGAATGAGAACGATCAAGCCGATCGAACTATTAGTACCGGTAAGCTTCAAGCGTTGCCGCTCTTCCACACCCGGCCTATCAACGTGGTCGTCTTCCACGGTTCTCAGGGAATACTCGTTTTAAGGTGGGTTTCCCGCTTAGATGCCTTCAGCGGTTATCCCGTCCGGATATAGCTACCCTGCTATGCGGCTGGCGCCACAACAGGTCCACCAGAGATCCGTCCATCCCGGTCCTCTCGTACTAGGGACAGATCCTTTCAATATTCCTACACCCACGGCAGATAGGGACCGAACTGTCTCACGACGTTCTGAACCCAACTCACGTACCGCTTTAAATGGCGAACAGCCATACCCTTGGGACCTGCTCCAGCCCCAGGATGCGATGAGTCGACATCGAGGTGCCAAACAACCCCGTCGATATGGACTCTTGGGGGTCATCAGCCTGTTATCCCCGGCGTACCTTTTATCCGTTGAGCGATGGCCCTTCCACGCGGGACCACCGGATCACTATGACCGACTTTCGTCTCTGCTCGACTTGTCAGTCTCGCAGTCAGGCAGGCTTATGCCATTGCACTCAGCGAACGATTTCCGACCGTTCTGAGCCCACCATCGCGCGCCTCCGTTACTCTTTAGGAGGCGACCGCCCCAGTCAAACTACCCACCATACATTGTCCCGGACCCGGATAACGGGCCGCGGTTAGACATCCATAGTAATAAGGGTGGTATTTCAAGGGTGGCTCCACCTGAGCTGGCGCCCAGGTTTCAAAGCCTACCACCTATCCTACACATGCCACTACGAATGCCAATGTAAAGCTATAGTAAAGGTGCACGGGGTCTTTCCGTCTAACCGCAGGAACCCCGCATCTTCACGGGGAATTCAATTTCACTGAGTCTATGCTGGAGACAGCGGGGAAGTCGTTACGCCATTCGTGCAGGTCGGAACTTACCCGACAAGGAATTTCGCTACCTTAGGACCGTTATAGTTACGGCCGCCGTTTACTGGGGCTTCGATTCAGAGCTTGCACCCCTCCTCTTAACCTTCCAGCACCGGGCAGGCGTCAGACCCTATACGTCGTCTTGCGACTTCGCAGAGCCCTGTGTTTTTGATAAACAGTCGCTACCCCCTGGTCTGTGCCACCCTCCTCCACTTGCGTGGAAAAGGGTCACGCTTCTTCCGAAGTTACGCGTGCAATTTGCCGAGTTCCTTCAGCATAGTTCTCTCAAGCGCCTTGGTATACTCTACCAGACCACCAGTGTCGGTTTCGGGTACGGTTTATAAGGAGGAGCTATTTCCTGGAACCACGCAGCAGCCCGTTCAATCCGATAAGATTGGACTACCTCAATGATCCGTCACTACCTCCAAGCCCACGAATATTAACGTGGTTCCCATCGACTACGCGTTTCCGCCTCGTCTTAGGGGCCGGCTAACCCTGCTCAGATTAGCTTTAAGCAGGAACCCTTGGTCTTTCGGCGGGGGAGTCTCTCACTCCCCTTACGTTACTCATGTCAGCATTCGCACTTCTGATACCTCCACCACCCCTCACGGGTATGGCTTCATCAGCTTACAGAACGCTCCGCTACCGCTTGGCCCTTGCGGACCAAACCCTAAGCTTCGGTGTATGGCTTTAGCCCCGTTACATTTTCGGCGCAAAGACCCTTATTTAGACCAGTGAGCTGTTACGCTTTCTTTAAATGATGGCTGCTTCTAAGCCAACATCCTGGTTGTTTTGGGATCCTCACATCCTTTCCCACTTAGCCATAACTTGGGGACCTTAGCTGTAGGTCAGGGTTGTTTCCCTTTTCACGACGGACGTTAGCACCCGCCGTGTGTCTGCCGACTAGTACTCCCAGGTATTCGGAGTTTGGTTAGGTTTGGTAATCCGGTGAGGACCCCTAGCCCATCCAGTGCTCTACCCCCTGGGGTATTCGGTCGACGCTCTACCTAAATAGATTTCGCGGAGAACCAGCTATTTCCGAGTTTGATTGGCCTTTCACCCCTAGCCACAAGTCATCCCGAACTATTGCAACAGTTATGGGTTCGGTCCTCCAGTAAGTGTTACCTTACCTTCAACCTGCTCATGGCTAGATCACTCGGTTTCGGGTCTAATGCGACGAACTGAACGCCCTGTTCAGACTCGCTTTCGCTGCGCCTACACCTAGCGGTTTAAGCTTGCTCGTCACACTAAGTCGCTGACCCATTATACAAAAGGTACGTGGTCACCCAGGACGAACCTTGGGCTTCCACTGTTTGTAGGCAATCGGTTTCAGGTACTCTTTCACTCCCCTTGTCGGGGTGCTTTTCACCTTTCCCTCACGGTACTAGTTCGCTATCGGTCATGCACGAGTACTTAGGCTTGGAGGGTGGTCCCCCCAATTTCAGACAGGATTTCACGTGTCCCGCCTTACTCGAGGACGATTGATTGCATTACGCGTACGGGGCTGTCACCCACTATGGCCCTACTTTCCAGAAGGTTCCGCTTGTCTCTCAATCGCCACTGGCCTGGTCCGGGTTCGCTCGCCACTACTTCCGGAGTCTCGGTTGATGTCCTTTCCTACGGGTACTTAGATGTTTCAGTTCCCCGCGTTCGCCACTTTATCCCTATGTATTCAGGATAAGTTACCTATTATCGATACTTGGAAACCACAGCAGCAAGTCGGCCTTGCGACCTTCCGGCTGCTCTGATTTTCCAAGTACCTTAGGTGGGTTTCCCCATTCGGAAATCTACGGATCAAAGGGTATTCGCACCTCCCCGTAGCTTATCGCAGCGTATCACGTCCTTCATCGCCTGTGCATG